>JAGLHE010000099.1 GCA_023143685.1 Candidatus Omnitrophota bacterium | reverse complement strand
GGATTATCCAGATACCACTTAATAGTTTGTTTTATCCCTTGCTCAAACTTTACTTCCGGTTCCCACCCTAAGTCCTTTTTAATCTTTGAAGAATCAATCGCGTACCTTCGGTCATGCCCTTTGCGGTCTTCAACAAACTCAATAAGTGATTCCGGCTTGCCTAATTCTTTTAAAATCAGTTTTACAAAATCAATGTTATACCGCTCATTATTGCCGCCAATGTTATACAATTCACCGCTAACACCTTTCTGCAAAACCAAATCAATCGCGCGGCAATGATCTTTTACATACAGCCAATCACGTACATTCATTCCATCCCCGTATACCGGTAATTTCTTATCTGCCAGGGCATTCATTATCATCAACGGTATTAATTTCTCCGGGAATTGATACGGCCCATAATTATTTGAACACCTGGTTGTTACGACCGGAAATTTATAAGTCTTAAAGTAAGACCTTGCTATCAAATCGCTGCCTGCTTTACTTGCGGAATAAGGGCTGTTTGGAGCTAACGGGGTTGTTTCTATAAAATATCCTGTGTCCGGCAAACTGCCATAAACTTCATCTGTTGAAACATGCACAAACTTTTTAACACCGGCTTTCATAGCACTTTCCAACAAGTTATACGTGCCCTGGACATTTGTCTTAACAAAAACAGAAGGGTCTTCAATACTGCGGTCAACATGCGATTCAGCGGCAAAATGTACAACTGAATCAATATCCTGCATCACATATTCTACTTCTTGGGGTACAGTGATGTCGCCCTGGATAAAGGCGTATCGGGGATTTTTTTCAACGCCGTGAAGATTGTCAAGATTTCCGGCATACGTAAGCTCATCAAAATTAACAATCACGCAGTCGTCATGTTGGTTGAGCATATAGTGAACAAAATTCGACCCGATAAACCCGGCCCCGCCTGTAACTAAAAATTTTGTCATAATGGCCTCTTTTCCTGCGCCATAGGATTCATTTAATAATGCATTCCACTTTAAAATCTTCTTTATATATTTTTCAAATAAACTCCATAATCTTCATTTAATTTTTCCGCCAGATCAAGAAGCTGTTCTCTGCTAATAAAGTCCATTTCATAAGCCACCTCTTCAATGCATCCGATCTTTAATCCCTGCCGTTCTTCAATCGTACGAATAAAAGCAGAAGCATCCAACAAAGAATTGTGCGTCCCTGTATCCAACCAGGCATATCCGCGGCTTAACTTTGTGACATTAAGTCTTCCGCGTCTAAGATACTCATTATTGACATCCGTGATCTCGATCTCTCCTCGGTGGGAAGGTTTAAGCGATTTAGCGATCCTGATAACATCATTATCGTAAATATACAAACCCGTCACCGCAAAATTTGATTTTGGCTGTTTGGGCTTTTCTTCGATCGAAAGAACATTATTATTTTCATCAAATTCAACAACACCATAACGATTAGCATCCTTGACATAATGGGCAAAAACTGTTGCCCCCTCTTGCTTGACCGCCTCCTGCAAAACATTATAAAATCCATCACCGTAGAAAATATTATCTCCTAAAATCAGGGATACGCGGTCCTGCCCGATAAAATCCTCTCCGACAATAAAGGCCTCGGCAATCCCGCGAGGTTCTTGCTGCGCGGTATAACTGATTTGGATACCAATATCCTTGCCATCCCCGAGAAGGTCTTCAAACAGCGGCAAGGCCTCTGGTGTTGAAATCAAAAGAATGTCCTTAATCCCTGCCAACATCAAAACCGATAGCGGATAGTAAATCATCGGCTTATCATAAACAGGCAATAATTGTTTACTGATACTTTTTGTAACCGGGTAAAGGCGTGTGGCTTTGCCTCCGGCTAATATAATTCCTTTGACTTTGTTCATGTGATATCCTTTTTTCGTTTTGTCGACAAGATTCCTATACCGGCTCCGATACTGTTTAATACAACATCCAACAGCGACGGGTTGCGCCCCGGGATCAACCCCTGCAAGAACTCAATCCCTAAACCATACGCGAAGGCCAGGACGAATGCCAAAACAGCAGCGCGCTCCCACAACTTCCGGCTCTGCACCATAAAAATCTTTATCAGTAAAACCGTTAATATCACATAGGCCGGGACGTGTAAAAAATTATGCGCAGCCTCTTGAATGGCTGACGGTTCGTACTCACGCACCACCGGCTTTAAAGAAAAAGCCAGCAAGGCTGCCATATAAATAACTGTTAGAAAGATCCAATGTTTAACGTATTTGGTATTTCGCATATCGTATTTCGTAAAGATTCTTCACTTCGTTCAGAATGACAAGACCTCTTAATCCACGACAAAATCATTCAGGGATCACAATTTTTGAGCCCATGGTGTCTGGTATCTGGTTGCTGGTTAAATATTTTTGAAATATGCTACTGTTTTCTCTAATCCTTCTTCAAATTCCACAAGCGGCTTGTATCCGATCATTTCTTTAATTTTCGTTACATCAGCGCTTGTCCGGAAAACATCACCGGCTCGTACAGGTAAAAATTTTGGTTCTATATTTTTTCCCATAATCTTATTCAGGGCTTCTACTAAATATAAAACCGTCTGGTCTTTTCCGTTAGCGACGTTAAAAACTTCATGCTTGATCCCCGGAGTTGTCATACTTAAAATATTTGCGGAAACCACATTATCGATATACGTAAAATCCCGTGACTGCTCACCGTTTCCGAAAATAGGCGGCGGTAAGTCTTTACCGATACAATCGATAAACTTGGGGATCACAACCGCGTACTCATCATCCAGGGCTTGACGCGGGCCAAAGACATTAAAATACCGCAGGCACACTGTCTCGACGCCAAAATGTTCAGAAAAAATGCGGCAATAATATTCATCAGCTAATTTACTTAACGCGTAAGGAGAGATCAAAAGAGGATAATCTGATTCGGTTTCAGGAAACTTGACAGCATCGCCATAAACAGAACTGGAAGACGCCATGACAAAACGCTTAATCTTATGTTTAGCCGCGGCCTGTAACATATACAGCGTTCCATTGATATTGACGTCATTATAACTCTCGGGGTCTTTCATGGACTTGGGAACAGACCGCAAAGCTGCCTGATGCGAAATATAATCCATACCCTCGCACGCCTTGTCGCAAATATCCTTATCCCGGATATCGCCACGGATAAGTTCAAACTGGTCTTTGTGTTGTTGAGCGCTTGCGATGTTAGCTTCTTTTCCCGACGAGAAATTATCCAGAACCCGGACAAAATGTCCTTCATGGATAAGTGTGTCCACAATATTGGAGCCGATAAAACCTGCTCCTCCAGTAATTAGAAATCTTTTCATTATTTACCCTTTCTTGATAATTGTTATACATCTGTAGCCTGCTTTATTTTCGCGTTGTTTCGCGTAAAGTTTAGCGTTGTTTCACGCTGCTCATTATAAATACCTATAAATATACTCCGGCAAATGGTACTCAATATTTGTTAAAATATGCCCCAAGACTTTGGTGTGTGTTTGATTCAGCAGCTCTGTGGCACGTTTAATAATCCCACGTTGGGTCCGGCCGGCCTGGATCATCATAAGAGCTCCATCCGCTTGCGCTCCAACAATCCCGGCGTCAGCTACAGAAATAATCGGCGGGGTATCAATAAAGATGTGATCAAATTCAACCTTCATATCAGCTAATAACTTTTTCATTTTGTTTGAAGATAATAGTTCAGATGGATTTTCAGGAACGCTACCTGCCGCGATAAACGCTAAATTTTCAATATCCAAATTAAACAGCGCGTCAGAGGCTTCAGCCTTTCCGCTTAGGACCTCAGATAAGCCGACTTCCTGATCCACTCCCAGGTATCTTGAAACACGTCCTCGACGCATATCCGCGTCAATTACAAGAACTTTTGGTTTTTCTGTCGAATGCGCGACCGAGACCGCTAAATTAAGGGTTGTGATGGTTTTACCCTCGCCATGGATTGAACTTGTCATGACAAGGACTTTAGGCGGATGTGTTTTGTTTAAAGCCAAAACATTTGTCCGCAAAATTTTATATTGTTCAGTGATCAACGCCTTCGGATCAAAATAGGCGATAACGCGTTCGTCAACCTGTGAATCACCGATTTTACGAATTATCATTTTCTTGCGGTCTTTAATACGGCTAATTTTCTCAACCCGGTCCAATCTTTCTGATGCTGCTTTTTTTAATGCTTCTGTTAATTTACCCATAATAACAACCTGCCTTTCAACTTAGGTTATCCGGTTCTATCGAAGATGACCTGACAAGACATTGATCTCTTTTGATTGTCTTATCAACCCTGTTTTTAAAACGTCCAGGTCCTTGACCTGGACATTTAAATCAATGTATTTATTCAAAAGACCTTTATGTGTTACCTGAAGATCTGAAACTTGTGTTTGCAACTTTTCATTAGCTGTAACGATTTCCCTCAGCTCCCTGGCATTACGCCTTGTCTCACGGCTTAAAACATTAACATCTCTTAAAACACCCCGGAACAATTCATTCTGATGTGTACCGATTTCTTCAAAAATACTTTCAATATCCCGCATCCCGTTTTTTTGGTTCATTATAATTCCAGCCAGTTTAAGGTTTTCCTTGTTCCCCCTATGAACTTGCATAATCGCGCGAACACTTAAGGCCATTGAAAGGGCTGTCAAGATAACGAGCAACCCTCCGACGACAAAGAAAGTGTTTTTATTGATGATAATCGTATTATTAGATTCTTTTTCTGTCCCGGCTGATACAGGATCTTTCAATTCCGGGACTTCTTGTGTTCGCCCGGCATCGATACGCCGCAATTTATTAATAACTTCACTCATTTTCTATCCTTTGCTTAATTTAATAATGCTTAAATTCTGTCTGGAATATTAATGTCCATCATTGGATTCTCAAACTTCTTTCTCTCCAGGTCATCAATCTTTTGTACGGCCTTCTTACGGCTGCTCGATAATTGAGACATCGGAGATTCGTCAATAACTTCCCGCATAATAGCCGCGCCGATAACCGGCTTGCCGTAAACATAACCGCTTAATAACGCGCTGTCACAAATCTGGTTTATAAGCCGCGGTATACCTCGAGAAAATTCATAAACAAGGCCTAAGGCTTCCGGCGTAAAAATTTCTTTGCCTGGCTGAGAAGACGCGACCTCAATACGATGCTGAATATATTTCTTTGCCTCCTCTTCCCCTAACGGAGACAAGTGATAAAACACCGCTATCCTTTGTCGCAACTGTTCCAACCGGGCCAATGATAACTTCTGTTTCAATTCCGGCTGGCCAAGAAAAATAATCTGCAATAGTTTCTCATTCTCGGTTTCCAGATTCGAGAGCATACGAATTTCTTCCAGGACTGACGGCTTTAGATTCTGTGCCTCATCAATAATCAAAACAACATTTTTATCATTACGGATTTGATCGATGAGATAGTTGTTGAGTTGAGCTAAAAGGCGTGTCTTGGACCCTGGCGTATATTCCACGTAGAGGTCATCCATAATCGAACAAAGCAGATCCTTACCGCTAATATATGTGTTGGTAATCAAGGCTGTCTCTGTTTGCGAGTCCAGCTGATTCAACAATGTCCGGCATACCATTGTCTTTCCGGAACCGATGTCTCCGGTAATAACAACAAAACCCTTTCTCTGCTCAATCGCGTAGAGTAGCGTACTTAAGGCTTCAGCATGCTTCGAGCTTTCAAAGAAAAACCGCGAATTAGGTGTCATGCTGAATGGATATTCTTCAAATCCATAGAATTTATTGTACATAACTCCCTCTTTTCAGGCTAAACGCCTATTTTAGAAAATTTAATATCGTATATGTCACAACAATCACAACCATACCCGCGACAATCGTTAAGCTATAAATCCATCGCGCCTTTTCTTGCTCTAGTCGGATTGAATCTTCTGTATGAATTTTTGAAATGGCTCCCAAAAGCGGAACTCCCAGGAAATTCTTTGCTTCTTCAACATCCAGAAACGACTTATCAAAGAATTCAGATGACACGACTAACCCCGCGCCTGTCATGGTGCCTAAGAATAACCCCATCATAGCTACTAATAATTTGTTAGGTTTAAAAGGTTGTAATGGAACACGCGGCGGGTCAAGAATCGTGTATCGCGTTCCTTCTTTGGAAGACTGTAAACGTTGTGTAATCTTTGCTGTCTCTAAACGCTGGAGTAACATATTGTAAATCCCTGTATTGACCCCAACATCTCTTGCCATAACTTTACCTAACTTTTCAACCAACATGACTTTATACATTTCTGATTTTGGATCTGCCGTCGGGTGAGCTGTCTTTTTTGATTCCAAGGCATTAAGAGATTTCTTGATCTCATCAATGATTTCATTATTGGAAGCCTTTTTAATAAGGTCTGATTCTGTGTACCGCAAATTCGCAGATTTTAATTCTTTACGTTTAGCGGTTATCAATCCCCTGAGCTCTTTAACTTTAGGATGTTGCTCCGTTGAATCAATAAGCAAATCATCTAACTGGTCCTGCATCTTTGCAATCTCGGACGACTTAATCTTGCCTTCATAAACCCTTAGCAAACTCTCAATAAACGTAATCGCGTCTGATGTTTCTTTATTTTGCTGATCAACGTTTTTTTCAATAAAAATATCCGTAACATTCTGAACAACTGCTTGTGTGGTCTTAGCATCCTTCCCTGTATAAGAAAGATGAATAATGTTACCCCCTCGAAGGCGAATGAGAATACGCTTACGGATGCCAAGTATCAATTTTTCATATTCAGCCTTTGTTTTAATTTCCCGATCTAACCCGAGACGCTTAACTAATTGCGTTAAGTTTGTCCACCCCAGCATCGATTCGCGAATAGCGGTTAAACGCTGTGTCACGCTTGTCGAAACCGCGAGCTTATTGAATAACGGGTTATCGGTTTTTCCCTCTTCAACCATCATAACCGTAGAAGAACGATATTCCGCCGGCAAAATCATACCTGTACAAATCCCAAGGATAAGGCCAATAAAGGCAGGAATAATAAAATACTCTTTTCTCCTAAAAAATACTTTTAAATAGCTCATTGGCATTAATGTATTTGAACCTATTTGACTCATTTGTATACTCCATGTAAATAATTAATAATTTTTATTATGTATCGTGTATTTCGTGAAACGTATTTCGTATTTCGTATTTCGCAAGCATTTCAGTTTCACACCCCTAAAATCCTGAAACAGTTCTGCCAGTTCCTGCCGCTGTACCGATTGGAGCTGAAACAGGCGAAATCGCCCGCATCACCTTTGTTAGTCCGGTTGCGGGGACATACAATGTATCTCCTGGAAGCATGACCAAATTCTCTCTTAAATCTCCTTGATAAAGAAGCTTGTGAACATCAACAGCTTGTTGTTTTGCCTTCCCGTCTTCTGAAGGGGTAATCACTTTTCCTTTACGCGTTGAGGCCGTTAACCTCGGTAACCCTGCCTGCACTAAAGCTTCATGCACAGTAATCGTATCCCCTCGCATAAAAATCTTGCCTGGTCGGCCAACCTCTCCGATTACATAAACCACTTTACTGTTATATTCAGAAATTTTAACGGTCACTTCCGGAGAAACAATATACGTTGATAACAGTTCAACGAATTTATCTCTAATTGCATCCTTTGTTAACCCTTCAACAAAAATATCTCCAACAAAATCATACTGAACCTTGCCTTCATTATTAATAACATACCTTCCACTCACCTCGGGATGACGCTGGACAAAAATATCAAGAACATCCAGCTTCCCTAAAGTATAAGAACTTGCTCCATCATCAGGAATATCTTGATAAAGTTTTTGGAGATTTACATCTGCCTCTGAAATCATTTCAATTTGAATAGCCCCCAAATCATCATCAAACAAAGCTGCGGCATGTGGATCAACCATAGACTCTTCCCTAAAATCTAATTCAGCAAAATTCTGGGCTTGAATTATTGAACTCATTCCAATAACAAATACAAAAGCCAACATAAATACACACATACATTTTTCAATTCTAGTCATCATCACGCTCTCCTTTTTAATAATATCTTCCATAATTACGCCTCAAAAAGCGCCTCATGGAATTCCTTAATCTTTGAGATATCATGCTCGTCATAAACACGCCACCCTCTCCAATCCCTCTTCGGCTTACGAATCTTTCCTACCTTCTCCCATCTGGCAAGTGTTTTAGAACTCACTCCTAACATGTCAGCTACTTCTGTAATTGTCATTCGATTTTTCACTTCACTTCCTCCTCGCTTCTCTCTTAATTTTTGCAATAACTATATATTTTGCAAACATTTTTGCCCCAATTAAGTT
>JAGLHE010000098.1 GCA_023143685.1 Candidatus Omnitrophota bacterium | reverse complement strand
CCGTGTAGGAATTTCGTATGGAGTCTTTGAAATTCCGATACTACGAGGAGCACCCTTTCGTTTCGGGATTTTTTTACTAGAGCATCAGGGTATCCTGTGCTCAAACAACTCCGCTCCGCTTCGTAACTGCGCGAGGGATACCCTGATGCTCTAGTAAAAAAATCCCCGCACAAGGGCACACCTGCTATGTATTACTTATTCTCTACTTCTTCTCGCTCGGTTTCTTCGTCTTCTTTCATCATCTTGCCAAGCACGCGTCGGTATTCCATCGGGAACACTTTAACAAATGATGGCAACGCCTCGTCCCAATTATCTAATATCCATTTTGCTTTTATACTTTTTGTATATCCCAAATACTTTTGAATCAAATTTTTTAACTCGCAAATATCATTCACGTCTTGTATCAACTCTAAATCGACCATGCTTAAATTACACCTCTGGTCTAATTTATTTTCCGGATCATAAATGTAGGCAATTCCTCCACTCATCCCCGCTGCAAAATTAACTCCGGTCTCCCCAAGGACCACAACCCGCCCGCCTGTCATATATTCACATCCATGGTCACCCACGCCTTCAACAACCGCGGTGACACCACTATTTCGTATCGCAAACCGCTCACCAACTTTTCCATGGACATAAAGCTCTCCGGATGTAGCCCCGTACAATAAAACATTTCCGCAAATAATATTTTCTGACGGGTTAAAAGGAGATTTTCTTTGAGGATTAACAATAACCTTTGCCCCGCATAATCCTTTCCCTAAATAATCATTCGCTTCTCCATTAAGGGCAAAGGTAATCCCCTTCATCCCAAATGCCGCGAAACTCTGGCCTGCAGCACCCTCAAAATTACAAAGAATCGTATCGTCCGGCAAACCCTTTCCTCCATGCAAGCGCGCGACCTCGCCGGAGAGCATTGCTCCCGTCGATAAATTGACATTTTGAATAGAAAGATCAATTTCAATTCTTTTCTTTTTCTCTAAAGCCTCTTTGGACAACTCGATCAATTTGCGATCCAGGATATCATCAATCCCGTGATCCTGCTTTTCGGTACATCTAACCGGAAGTTTTCCGTTTTCATCAAACCGGCAAAAAATACGTGAAAAATCCAAACCCTTTGCCTTCCAGAAATCAATCGAATCGTCAACTTCAAGAAAATCCGTTCGCCCGACAAGATCATCAATTTTGCTGACACCTAATTCAGCCATATATTCCCTGATCTCTTGCGCAATCATCTTGAAAAAATTCACAATATATTCCGGTTTGCCTGTAAAAAATTTACGCAATTGTGGATCTTGTGTCGCGACCCCAACCGGACAAGTATTTAAATGACATTTACGCATCATCACGCATCCGCAAAGAACAAGCGGAACTGTCCCAAATCCAAACTCTTCCGCACCAAGAAGCGCAGCAACAATAATATCACGGCCTGTTTTCATCTGCCCATCAGCCTGAACGCGAATACGGCTACGCAGTTTATTTAAAACTAGCGTCTGTTGTGTTTCTGCAATCCCTAATTCCCACGGGGCACCGGTATGTTTGATCGAAGACAACGGTGATGCCCCTGTCCCCCCATCATATCCACTAATTAAAACCATGTCCGCGCGCGCCTTAGCAACCCCGGCAGCAATCGTTCCGACCCCTGCTTCCGAAACCAGTTTCACCGAAACACGGCCCTGGGGGTTCACATTCTTTAAATCAAAAATCAATTGCTTGATATCCTCAATCGAATAAATGTCATGATGCGGAGGCGGAGAAATCAACGTAACCCCCGGCGTAGAATACCGTATACGCGCGATCTCTTCGTTTACTTTATGCCCTGGAAGCTGTCCGCCTTCCCCCGGCTTTGCGCCCTGCGCGATCTTAATTTGAATTTCTTTACAATTCACCAGGTACTCTGCCGAAACACCAAACCGCCCACTCGCAACTTGCTTAACCGCGCTATTACGACTATCTCCATTGGGTAAAGGCTTATATCTCCCCGGGTCTTCTCCCCCCTCGCCGCTATTGCTTTTACCACCAATACGGTTCATCGCAATCGCCATGGTTTCATGCGCCTCACGACTGATCGAACCAAACGACATCGCAGAGGTCACAAACCGTTTCATAATTTCTTCTGCCGGCTCAACTTTATTAACAGAGATCAATTTTGTCTTTTTAAATCGAAACATACCCCTCAACGTGCTTAACCGGCGGCTTTGATCATCAATAAGATGTGTATACTCTTTATAAAGCTGATAATCATTGGCACGCGTCGCATATTGAAGTTTGCTAATACTTTCCGGCGTCCATAAATGTCGCTCACCATCTTTACGATACGCGTACTGCCCACCGTCGGGAAGAATTTTTGTTTTAACCGGCAAATTTTCATATGCCGCATCATAACGCATCTTCGCCTCAGCCGCGATTTCCTCCAGCCCGATTCCTTCAATCCTTGACGCTGTTCCTGTAAAATATTTTTCAATCACTTCCTGATTTAACCCCACAGCCTCAAAAACCTGCGCGCCCCGATAACTTCTTAACGTTGAGATGCCCATCTTGGACATAACTTTCAAAAGCCCTTTACACAAGGCTTTAATATAATTCGCGACCGCACGATCAACACCCACCTCAGGATCCAACGCGCCGCGATTAGCCATATCTGCCACCGTTTCAAACGCAAGGTAAGGATTTATTGCTGTCGCGCCAAACCCTAAAAGAAGAACTAAATGCTGCACTTCCCGCGCCTCACCTGTTTCCACAACAAGGCCGACATTCGTACGCAACCCCTTCTTGACAAGATGCTTATTCACCGCTGAAACAGCAAGCAGGGAAGGAATCGGGATCATATAATCCGGAACCACGCGGTCACTTAGAATAACAATACGAGCACCTTTCTTAATCGCCATCTCTATGGATTGACATAACTGATCTACCGCGCCCCCTAACGCCCCTTTATCACCCGTTGCCGGAAACGCGATCTGGAATGTTTCCGCGCGGAAATCATCAAGGCCTAAAAACCGGAAACTTTCCATATCTTCATTCGACAAAATCGGTGTTTTCAGTTTAATCAACCGGCTATTTTGAGGTACTTCCGAAAGAATATTTCCGGGATTTCCGATAAACGTCATCAAAGACATCACCAGCTCTTCACGAATAGGATCGATCGCGGGGTTTGTGATCTGCGCGAATAATTGCTTAAAATAAGAAAACAAAAGTTGTGGTTTATCAGAAAAAATCGCGAGGGGTGAATCATTCCCCATTGACCCTATCGGCTCCTGCCCTTTTGAAGCCATAGGCCCTAAGATCATCTTCAAATCTTCAAGGCTATAACCAAAAAGCTTATGCCTGAAAAACATCTTTTCAATATCCGGCAACACCGGTTCAACGTCATTAAAAACCCCATGCAGCGTAATCTTGTTTTCTTCCACCCACCGGCGATACGGCTGGCGTCGAGCAACATATGTCTTGATCTCTTTATCTTTAATCAGGCGCTGTTTTTCTAAATCCACTAAAAACATTTCTCCCGGCCGTAACGCGCCGCGCTCCACAACATCTTCAGGCGCTAAATCCAAAACCCCTGCTTCTGACGCAAAAACAACAAAGCCCCCTTTGGTAACCGCGTACCGTGCCGGCCTTAAACCATTACGATCCAGCACCGCGCCTATCTGGAAACCATTAGTAAACGAAACCGCTGCCGGCCCGTCCCACGGCTCCATCATCCCCGCATGATATTCAAAAAACCCTTTTAAATCCGGGCCGATCGGATACTTTTCACCCCACGCCTGCGGAACCATCATCATCATCGCATGCGACAAATCCCGGCCGCACTCAACAAGTAATTCCAAAGCGTTATCCAAACACGCGGAATCACTGCCATTGACGTCAATAACCGGAAATAATTTCTTAAGATCCTCGCTGAAAACATCAGACTGCAAAAACCGTTCACGTCCCTGGATCTGATTGATATTTCCTCGCAAAGTATTGATCTCACCATTATGCGCCAAAAGACGAAACGGCTGGGCCAATTTCCACGACGGAAACGTATTAGTACTATATCGTGAATGCACCAAAGCTAACGCGGAAACAAAATCAGGATCTTTTAAATCCGGATAAAAGCCTTCCAGCTGACACGACATCAATTGGCCTTTATAAACAACAATCTTGTGAGAAAGGCTGCAGAAATAACAATACTCTTTCTGTTTTAAATCTGAGAATAAAATCTTATTATCAAGCTGCTTGCGGATAAGGTATAATTTTTTCGCAAAATCATAAACCGGCGTGCTCTCTCCGCGGCCAATAAAAACCTGACGGATTATCGGCTGTGCTGAGCGCGCGACTTTTCCAACAAAATTATCGTCATGCGGCACATCACGCCACCCTAAAAGAACCTGGCCTTCCACCTCTACCATTTCTTTCGTCCAACCCTCAACGATTTTGCGTTCTTTCTTATCCTGAGGCAAAAACACAAGCCCTGCGCCGTACTCACCTGCAGCCGGTAAATTAATTTTATCTTTAGTGCACACTTTTCTAAAAAACGCGTCCGGGATTTGTACAAGAATTCCAGCCCCGTCCCCTGTTTCCGGGTCAGAACCTGTTGCCCCTCGATGTTCCAGACGTGTTAAAATTTTCAATCCATCCTGAATCATCTGATGCGACTTTGTCCCGTGCATGCTGGCAATAAACCCTACCCCGCAACTGTCATGCTCAAACGATGGATCGTATAGGCCTTGTTTTTCAGGAAAACCATTACTACTCATAAATACTCCTCAAATAGACAAAAAAAACAAAAGGCAGAACCTAAGCCGCGTACCCTTTAAAAAGAGACCGTTTGCAACTTAAGCACTGCCCTTTGCATGTAACTTCATATACCGCCCTATAAACGATAAATCAACCTTTTAAAATTTCCAAGGCTTTATCATTTAATGCTTCTGTTACAAACGGAATGCCTGTCTCTTTTTCCGTTTCTCTGTTGCCGGAAAACAGTTCATCGCGTGTAATTTCACTCACGTTAAACTTACGTGCCCCTGCCATAAGCTGCTGCAGGCCCGCACCTAATTTATCCGCAAGCGTCCATACCGCGATAGCACCGTAAGGGATATTCTTCATCTCGTCGGCGCCGACTTTTTTCTGAACATCATAATAGCCTGCAAAAATTTCTTCCACACTTGCACCATAATGCGCAACAGCGTTTGGAAGATCATTCCAGTGGCCACAAACTTTTTCTTTACGATCATGATTTAATGCACCTTCAATATTAGATCCCAAGTAACCAGGAATCATAACCGCACGGCCCATACAAACTAATTTTGTATACGGAGCACCAAGAGCGATTGCTTTAAAGATATGATCTTCCCTTGCCAAACCGCCTGCAAACGCCATATCCACAACTTTTTGGCCGCTCTTCTCTAAAATTTGAGCATACTCGTATGCCTTGGAATGCAAGTTGATTGACGGCACACCCCATGTTTCCATCATGTTCCATGGACTCATACCTGTCCCCCCACCAGAACCATCAATAGTCAAAAGATCAAGCTTTGCTTCTGACGCATATTTGATAGCCATGGCTAATGCTTCCATTCCATAAGAACCGGTCTTAAGAGAAATTCTCTTATAACCTAACTTACGAAGATACGCAACCGCGTCCATAAAACCTTTTTTCACCTGGTCTGTATTGTCAAGATTTGTGTCTCCTAAACGACTATGGCGAGCAAATGCCTTAATCGCACGATGCTTAAACGCTTCCTGAACTTCCGGATTGTTTGGATCCGGATCAACAACATAACCCCGATCTTTAAGGAACTTGGCATATTCAAGGCTTGTAACCTGAATCTCGCCACCAATATCCTTTGCACCCTGGCCCCACTTCAATTCGATAATAACTTTATCGCCATATTTGTTAATCAAATACTCGGCAACACCGTTACGTGTATCTTCAACATTCATCTGCACAATAATCGCGCCATACCCATCATAATATTTCAAATAGGTATCAACCCGACGATTTAATTCCGGAGCATTAACAATCTTTCCATCTTTGATTTCTGATTCTTTGTCAATACCAACAACATTTTCCCCAACAACAACAGGAAACCCGACTAAAGCTGCTCCAATAGCAAAAGATTCCCAATACTTAGCCGCGATAAAGGTAGAACCTAATGCCCCTGTCATTAAAGGAATGCGGCATTTTGTCTTAATTTCATTTCCAAACTCTGTTTCAATATTAACGTTTGGAAAAATACAGTCATCCGGATCTCTGGAAAGCCCTTTGTCCAATCCATGTGCCCCATAGCTGTAGCCTTGAATGCGCAATGAGTTATAAGAAACACCGAGATGGGTTGTGTTGCGGCTTCCAGCGGTAACAATACCGAAATCACGAGGATAAAGAACCTTGCGTCCTCTCATACTGGAAATCCATGTTTCACATTTTCCCTTGCAATCTGCACGGCACAATGTACACAAGCTTGATTCACAAGCGTCTCCCCGGTTTACCGCACCAATGGCATCATTGGTCTTTGGATAATGTTCCATACTTTCCTCCTTATAATTGTTTATGACCCATATTAGCCATGAGCAAGAAAAAATGGGTGTCTGTTTTATACTTTCCTGTAAAAAATCTGCTCATTTAGACAATTTAACCCAGATTTTGCATTAGAGCCGCAAAAACACTAACAAAACTCTTATTTTTCAAGGGCCCAAGTATAGCCAAAAGAAGAAGTTAAAACAAAAAGGCTTACTCTTCTTTATACTTATTCGTAATCGGTAACCGCCAATCCTTGCCAAAAGCACGCAAGGTTATTTTAATCCCGGGAGGGGCCTGACGGCGTTTATACTCACTAAAATCAACTTTTTTAATAACATTTTTGATCAAATCTTTATCTTTGTTAATTTTTAACATTTTTGCCAAAGATTGATGTTCCTCAACATACCCTTTTAATAAAGGATCCAGAATATCATACGCGGGCAACGAGTCCTGATCCTTCTGGTTTTCCCTTAATTCGGCTGTCGGAGGCCTTGAAATAATCGTTGGAAGAATCCATCCTCCCTCTTGAATATTTATAAACCGTGCAATATCATAGACTTTTGTCTTTGGCACATCCTTTATCACCGCAAAACCGCCAGTCATGTCCCCATATAAGGTACAATACCCTACAGCAAACTCACTCTTATTTCCTGTTGTCAGCACAAGCCATCCAAATTTATTAGAAAAAGCCATTAAAATATTACCCCGGATGCGGGCCTGAATATTTTCTTCCGCCACATTTGGCTTTTTCCCCTTAAACGAATCCTTCAAAATGTCTTCATACGCGTCATAAACTGATTTAACAGGGATTTCATAGAATTCTATTCCCAAATTTCCGGCTAATTCTTTGGCATCAGACCGTGTTCCTTCTGACGTAAATTGAGATGGCATAGAAATAGCAATCACATTCTCTTTGCCGATAGCTTTACAGGCAATAACCGCGACCAACGCCGAATCAATCCCCCCACTTAAACCGATAACAACCTTTTCAAACCCATTTTTCTTAACATAATCCCGTGTCCCGAGAATTAATGCCTTATAAATTCTCTCATCTTGACTCATATTTTGATAAATATGCTTCTCAAGAGCCGGCAACATCCCTTTTTTCTCTTTAAAAGGGATAACAACATCTGCTTTTCTTCTTTTTTTATTTTGCACAACCAAATCAACAAGTATGAGATCCTGCTCAAATGGCTTGCCTGAAGCGATCACCTTGCCATCAGGATCAACAACCAGGCTTTCCCCATCAAAAACAAGTTCATCCTGTCCTCCAACCCCGTTCGCGTAACACACAAAAACATTATTCTCTTTCGCTCGTCGACATAACAACTTCTGGCGCTGTGCTGTTTTCCCTACATCATAAGGAGAACTGGAAAGATTAATAAGGACCTTCGCCCCTTTTTTAACTTGATCCTTATACGGCCCCACCTCTTCCCAAATATCCTCACAGATATTGACACCAAATACTGTTTCTCCTATAGCAAAAACCGCTGATGTGCCCCCTTTGACAAAATATCTTTTCTCATCAAAAACACCATAATTAGGAAGACAATGTTTATGATGAACACCATAAATCTTTTTGTCTTTGATAACAGCAGCAGCATTATAGGCTTTGCCGTCTTTATTCTGGTCGACAAATCCGATAACCGCTGTAATCCCTGAAACATTTTGTACGAAAGATTTTAATGCCTTGATATTATCTTTAATAAAATGATTTTTATACAAAAGGTCTTCCGGCGGGTATCCACAAATCGTCATCTCAGGAAAAACAACAATATCCGCACCCTGATCTTTTGCTTTATTCATAAAAAGAACTGCTTTTTCATGATTCGCGCAAAGATCACCAACTGTTGTATTAATTTGTGCGATCGCGATTCTCATCTTATCTCACTTTTCGTTTATCTTTCGCGTATAGTTTCGCGTCATTTAGCGTTCTCTCACATCATAAACAACATCTCGGCATAAGATGGTAACGGCCAAAGCTCTGCCGGGACCAGGCCTTCCAGAGTATCAACAGCGTCTCGCAAATCCGTCATGATTGTTTTCATTTTTGCTGCTGACGAACCGTTAGCAGCTGTTTCAAGCTTACTGATGCCCTCAACCGCTTTTTCAGCATATTTACTCACATCTTTAAGCAATGCCCGGGAAGCTGTTAACTTAGTCTTATTCACAGACTCGACGGACTTAATCGTTTCCGCCAAGTTCTCTAAATACTCAAAGACCGCCGGCATAATGATAGTTCTTGCCATATCCACAGAAAGATCTGCTTCATATTTAATAATCGTCTTATACGCTTCCTGATAAACATCATGACGGGACACCAATTCTTTTTTAGATAAAACACCATGTTTCTCAAAAACTTTCACAACTTTAGGATCGATCACGGCACTCAAGGCTTCCGGTGTTGTTTTCAAATTAGGAAGGCCCCGTTTTTCTGCTTCTTTAACCCATGCCGCAGTGTAGTTGTCACCGTTAAAAATAACGCGTTTGTGTTTCTTGATAATTTTCTGTAAAAGTTTCTGGAGAGCTACATTAAATTCTTTTTTGCCGCCCTTAACTTTTTCCAACTCTGTACAAATTTCATCAAGCGCTTCGGCAACAATCGTGTTAAGAACAATGTTCGGGCCTGACAAGCTTGCGGCTGAACCAACAGCGCGAAATTCAAATTTTGCTCCTGTAAACGCAAACGGTGATGTCCGGTTTCGGTCAGACGCATGGCGTGGCAATGTAGGCAAAGAATCAACGCCGACCGCCAGGGTTCCCCCTGTTTTTGATGTTTTTGCTCCACCTTTTTCAACCTGTTCGATAATATCAGCTAGCTGATCACCGAGGAAAACAGAAATAATCGCCGGCGGCGCTTCGTGCGACCCTAAACGATGATCGTTCCCCGCAGAGGCTATACTTGCGCGCAACATCCCTGCATATTCATCCACCGCTTTAATCACAGAACACAACATTGTCAAAAAGATTGCATTATCATGAGGATTATCACCCGGTGACAACCAATTCTTTCCGTCGGAACCAACAACAGCCCAGTTGTTATGTTTTCCAGAGCCATTAACCCCGGCAAATGGTTTTTCATGTAATAGACACGCCAAACCATGCCGCTCAGCCACTTTCTGCATAACTTCCATACACAACATATTATGATCAACCGCCAGATTCAGACTTTCAAAAACCGGTGCAACTTCATACTGCCCTGGAGCAACTTCATTGTGACGTGTTTTAACCGGTGCCCCAAGTTTCCACATCTCCCGGTCAAAGTCCTCCATAAATGCCATTACGCGGCTACGGATCGCGCCAAAATAATGGTCCGCCATCTGCTGATGTTTAGCCGGTTCTTTACCAAAAAGCGTACGCCCTGTCTGAACAAGGTCAATTCGCTCAAAATAAAAATCATGGTCGATCAAAAAATATTCCTGTTCACCGCCGAGAGTAGCATAAGCTGTCTTACCTTTACCATTAATACCAAAAAGCTCGCCTAATCGGCATATTTGTTTAGATAGCGCCTTCATTGAACGCAGCAGCGGCGTCTTCTTATCTAACGCTTCCCCATACCATCCAACAAAATATGTAGGGATACATAAAGTCGCACTATTTGAACCTTCCTTAATAAAAGCAGGGCTCGTCGGATCCCATCCGGTATAGCCGCGCGCCTCAAATGTAGGACGCAATCCCCCTGAAGGAAAACTCGACGCATCAGGCTCACCCTGAATCAATTCCTGCGCGGAAAATTTCATAATTACGCCGCCTTCACCATCGGGTTCAATAAAGGAATCATGTTTTTCTGCTGTCAACCCTGTTAAAGGCTGAAACCAGTGTGTATAGTGCGTAGCACCTTTAGATATTGCCCAGTTTTTCATTGCATCCGCAACTTCATCCGCGATATCCGAATCTACCGGGCCGCCCTCTTTTATTGTCGCACTCAACGACTTATACGCTTTATCTGAAAGATAATTACGCATTGTCTTTAAACCAAAAACATTCTCTCCAAAATATTCCGGGATACTTGCTGCATCTTTAATTTCTTTAAATTCGTCCATGATCCAACTCCTTGTAATATATAATTAACCTATTTTTTACGAGAATATCCTTAAACTTTCCCAAAATTTAAAGATCGCCTCTTTCAAAAGTAGGCTATTTTAACAACCCTTTTTCCAGTCGTCAAGAAATGCTATTTAGCTGAAAAAACGCATTTCTAACGTCTTTTTCTCTCAAAAAGTCAACCCTGACTCTTGATGGACTTCTTTGCCCTTACTAAAATTCACTTTTTTAAAACCCTGCAGGCTCTAAAAATAAAAAAAATCCGACACTTTCGCTATCAATCAAAAGTTTGTCGGACTTCATTGCCCTATATAAGTTATAAACTTAAAGACTTCAATGACTTTAAGCTGTTTCAAATATACCCCAAGAACTAATCTTTGTCAATCCCAAAAGCCATTTAAAAAAGCCTTAAAAACAGATCCTTCTCTAACGCTGCCACCCCTTCTTTCCCTCCCCCTAAAAGCCTTGATTGATTTAAAAATCTTTCAGACAACTCTTCCTTACCTAAAGCACGCAATGTTAATCCAAAATAATACTGCGCCTGAACATCACGGGGATTCCGTGCGATAGCCTTCTGAAAATAAACTCCTGCCCCTTGATACTTTTTCATCTCATATAAAGCCACTCCCGCGCAATAAAGAAATATTTCTTCTCCTTGAAAATTTCCCGTCATCGCTAAAAGAGAAGCTTTTAACATCCCGGGGAAATCGGATAAATAATAATTTGTTACAGCCAGCATTAAGTACGCGTTACGATATCCTTCTGTCAACCGGACATCTCTCATCACATCCAGGCTGATTCCACTCTTGGCAATCAGGCCCTGATAAGTTTTTGTCGCGTAAAGCGACTGCAGGGCCTGCGTAGAATTAATAACCGCCGCCTTCTCAAACAACGACAACGCCTTTGCATATTCTTTATTCTTAAAATAAATTATTCCTGAATTATAGTAATTCCAAAACTGCTTCGGAGCCAAAGAAATTGCCTGCTCGTAAGAAACAACTGCTTTTTTTTCTTTACCCAGGTAATAATAGCAAAAACCTAACACTGAATAAGCAGCCGGGGAGTCAGGCATATATTGTGAAACTTTTTTGTAATACCGCACTTCTTTTCTTAACGCCTCCTTCTCCAGCTCAACCTCTCGTGTCATAAACTTAACAAGGTATCCTGATCGCGGCATCAAATAATTAAGCGTCTTAACACGCCGGAGTTCCTCATCAAAGAGGCCGTTATATAAAAAAATCAAAACAAAATATAAAACAAAAATACGTGTGCTGAGCCATATCAATGTTTTCCAAATAAAATTATCCGCAAAGCGCATACTTAAACTATTCTTTCTGTTTTACGCACATAAAAAGTTATTAAAAAGAAGAACGTCCCGAAAAAAAGAATCAATAAAAACCAATTCAAAAAATACCGCCAGGGTAGTCCAAAACGAAAATGTACAACATGCTCACCGGCAGGGACAAAAACCCCTTTAAACGCAACATTCGTCCGCCACAGGTCGGTTTCTTTCCCATCAATAAAAACACGCCAATCTTTATGAAAATTATCATTATAGACAAGCAGCTTTTGTGTATCAAAATTTGTCTTTGCCTTTACCTGGTTTATATCAAAATCTAAAACTTGCACGCCTGAAGAACCCTTCGTGATAATTTTTGCATATGCCCCCTGCTTGCCCTCTCTCGACAGCCGCGAGACATCCTCTAAAGAACGGCCTCCCAAAGAAACAAACGCCAAATTAAGATTGCGCGCGAAACTTTGTTGTAATTTCTTCAAAGAAACCTGATCTTCTTTCAACCAAAATACCTGATCATAAACCAAAAATTTTCGTGAGACATAAGCATCTAAAATATTGCGCGGCATGTAGTTAATCAAAAAAACATACCAATGTGTTCCTATATAAGCATCAAAAACCCTCTTGCTGGCAGGCCGCAAATCCTCTTCCGGGACGACAGTCTCCCCGGGCAAAATATTTGCATGGGCAGGCACTGGCATGTTCAGAAACGGCGTTTTTTCCTGATACCGATACTGTTTCGGCCCTTTATAAACATTAGCGTTCTTGCTTAAATGATAATACACTTCCAAAGGATGCGCCGTGACAAGAACCAACAGTAATAAAAGCCCGTATCGCCGGACAAAATTATTGCCGAAAAAATGAAAGGCAAAAAACACAAAGCTTAAGCCGACAACTAAATAAGAAGAAGCCAACGCCCCCCCCTGATCCCTCAAAAACATCAAAGCTAAACAACAAACAACAAACAACAAACACAAAAAACCAGTCTTCCCTGTTTTTGTTTCCGGAACACGTTCCAACAAAAGATGCAACTGTTCAGCACAAAACAAAGAAGATAAAGGCAAAATCAGCCACCATAGAAAAAATTCTAAATTTCTGAAATATTTAAAATAAGAAATATGCGTGTAAAGAAATTTATAAAATGGTGTCGCGTCAGTAAAACTTATAACAAATAATACTCCTCCCCATACGCCCCAAAAAAAGAAGCGCTTCTTGATTGACACAAAAGCACCTGCGAGTAAAACGAAATAAAAAAACAACGGTATATAAAAATCCCCCAGCTGGAAACCTGACTGATCGACAAACAACCTTTGGGCCAGAAAAGATTCGTTTAACCCTCCGGCTGTCGCTCGATCAATTGTCATGGCCAAAGAAGACTCGCCCGTAGTCCCCATTTGTCGAGAAGGCAAGACCACTTCTCCTGTTTTTGAATCCAAAAAAAACAGAACTCCCGGGAGCAGCGACAGCACCAAAAGACAAACACAGACAAAGAAAAGCACCTTGTTTTTCCAAATAAAAGAACCTGTGTCCGCCAGAAAACTCTTAAGCCTGCATGGATATAAAAGACAAAAAGACAAAAGAAAACACAAAAATATTGTTACAAAATAAAACGGAATATACGTTATAACAAGAATCATCAGGCTAAAAGTCAGGCCCAGGGCATGCTTGCGATCTTGCTGTTGACTAAAGGCAACTAGAAAATAAAAAAACCATACCATCGGGACAAAGACAAGCAAGATATACGAGTCAAAAAGCCTTGTCCCCAAAGAAGAAAACATCAAAAGGATATATGCCACAAAAGCAGGCCGCGCGTCTCCAGAAAGTTCGCCTTTCTTTTTTGACCGGCTCGCATCTTCTATGCGGCCGTGCAGGAAAGCATGTTTGTCTGTTTTATGCTTTCCTGTACTGTGAAAAATCCGTTTCGCCAGCAAATAAAACCCGGACATCCCCAGCAAATAGTAAAAGCCTAAAAACATCAAATACGCGTGAGTATACGGCAGTCCCGCTTTATTAAGGAGAAGAATTACAAAAAAGAGAGGGTTAAAAGAACCAATGCGCCTTAAGAAAAACTCCTCTGGCACCCCGTCAGCACGCGTAGGTTCCCACATTGGATAAACACCACGACTGATATTATCTAAAAAATATTTTATATGTTCATAATACACCGCGGCATCACCTGCCAGGGCGAGCCGGCTTGTCAAAAAATCGCGGAAAGCAAAAAGCCAAAGGCAAGAAGACAAAGCCAGCAAGAAACCCGGAGAGGTAAAAATCCTGTCAATTTTTGTGTTTTTCAAAAATAACATAAAATCACGAACGAAATTCTTCCATCAAAATAATGGATTCGGCAATCACTTTCATGGGCTTACAGGCATCCATGCTTTTCTTATGAATCATACGGTATGCTGCCTGCTCTGAAAGATTGTTCATTTGCATTAAAATTCCTTTTGCCCGCTCGACGAGTTTGCGTGTCTCGAGCGCTTCTTTTGATTTTAAAGCTTCTTCAACAAGATGGGTATTTTCAACGGCAATAGCCGCTTGATTAGCAACCATTTGAAGAACATTGATTTCTTCATCTGAAAAATCATAAGGTTCTTGCGTATAAACATTAATAACACCAATCACTTGATTTTTAACCATCATCGGCACAGCCACCATTGAAGCCAACCCTTCCTGAACCGCTAAATCCCGATAAAAATAATCTTGTTCATTTCTCACATCCTCAACAACAATCGGCTTCCTGAACCGCACAACCTTGCCCAGAATGCTTGCCTTAACTTTCACATTTGGCTTTTTCTTGTACGACTCACTTAAACTTTGTGTCGCTGTAATAACAAGCTCATCTTTTTTTTGCTGATCAAGAAGCATGATTGAACAAATTTTTGAATCTAACATTTTTGCCGTTACCACAACAATAAGATTGAGGATTTCATCAAGATAATCCTGGGAAGTGATTGACTGGCTAACCTTAACTAAACTGTCAAATTGGACAGCTTTCTTTTTTATTTCTTCAAAAAGAAGAGCATGCTCAATAACACCTCCAACCTGCTTAGCAACCGTTTTTATAAAAGTCGCGAAACTTGATGTATATTCATGAGGTTGTTTATGCTGAACATTAACGACACCGATCGCTTTTCCTTTATAAATAATGGGCACAGACAAAAAAGCCTCATATCTGTCTTCCGGCAATACATCAAATCCCCTAAACCGGGAATCCTCATAAGCATTTTTCTTGATCACAACCGGCTTGTTTTCCTTCGCAACCCACCCGGTAATCCCTTCTCCCGCCTTTAGCACAATATTGCCAAGCTCTTTTTTGTGGGGTGTTTTTGAAGCCATTAATGTTAAATTCTTTTTCTTTTCGTCAAAAAGATAAATAAAAATGGAATCCGCCTGGCTAATCTCATTAACAATTTCAACCACTTCTTTAAGGACGCTCTCCAAGGCAATATCAGAACATGTAATATCAACGATCCTCCTTAGTATCTTTAACTCTTCTGTCTGTGTAATATGTAAACGGTTGAGCGCTTTTTTCTTCTTTGACATCAAAAAATCCTTTCTAATCATATTTTTCTATTGTATTATGATACAAATTTTCACAAAAAAAAGATACAGAAAAGTACCCTTTTAAGGAGACAGTTATGAATTATCTATTTTCTTTACTACTTTTCATTTTATGTTTTTCAGGAATGGCGGTCGGAGTCATTTTTGCCAAAAAGGTTTTAAAAAAACGTTGTGGCCTGGACCCATCCAGTCCTGACGCTTCCTGTGGATGTAAAAGCGAAGAAGACTGCAAACTAAAAGACACAGCTGAGCTTACCCACCAAAATCATCAAACGCGATCATCTCACTCGGCACACCTAAAGAATCCAGCATCTTTAAAACCGCGTCTGCCATCATAGGCGGCCCGCACATATAATATTCAATTTCTTCCGGCTCATCATGATCCTTTAAATATTCATCATGGATCACCTGATGAATAAATCCGGTTGGCCCTTTCCAGTTATCTTCCGGCATAGGTTCAGACAAAGCGACATGGAAAGAAAAATTCGGAAACCGTTTTTCAATAGCCCTGAATTCGTCAATATAAAACATTTCTCTCAAAGACCTCGCGCCATACCAATAGGAAACCTTCCGGCCTGTCATTTTCAAAGTATGAAACATATGGAACAAGTGGCTTCTTAATGGCGCCATCCCTGCCCCACCGCCGATATAAAGCATTTCTTTATTCGTGTCCTTTATAAAAAACTCTCCGTACGGCCCGCTAATGGTCACCTTGTCGCCCGGCCTCAAATTAAAAATGTAAGAAGACGCTTTCCCCGGCGGAAGGCTCATATCGTACGCCGGAGGGGTGGCAATGCGCACGTTGAGTTTCACCAACCCTTTCTCGCTGGGATGATTCGCCATAGAATACGCGCGAAACATTTCTTCATCTACTTCAGATTTCAAATCCCTCAACTTATATTTATCCCAATCTCCTTGATACTCTTCGCCAACATCAAATTCCCTGTAACTCAACTTGTGCGGCGGGATATCGATTTGAATATATCCGCCCGGCTCAAAATCCATAGGTTCCGGCAACTGCACAACAAATTCTTTAATAAATGTAGCAACGTTTTCATTAGAAACAACCGTGCAGTCAAACTTTTTAATATTAAAAATCTCTTCAGGGATCTTGATACTCATATCCTCGCGGACCTTGACCTGGCAAGCAAGGCGATAATGCTCTTTTTGCTCCCTCCTGGAGATCAGGCCGGTCTCCGTCGGGAGGATATCCCCGCCCCCTTCTAAAACCTGGCACTTGCACACCGCACACGTTCCACCACCCCCGCATGCTGACGGCAAAAAAATCTTTTCATTAGCAAGAGCAGCCAACAACGTTATACCAGAACTTACTGTAACCGGTTCCTCTCTAGCATTGATTATTATCTTTTTTTCTCCTCTCCTTGCGACCTTTGACTCAACAAAGGACAAAAGGGAAACCAAAAGCATAATGAC
>JAGLHE010000097.1 GCA_023143685.1 Candidatus Omnitrophota bacterium | reverse complement strand
AATAATATCTTACAGATATCTATACAAACAAGCTAATACAAAGTAACACAAAAACTACTAAAGAATCTACCTGAAGGGAAAAAAACAATCCCAGCCCTCTTTTTACCCTCTTTTTACTTTGATTATGTTCTTTTATTTCTGTTTATGGTATTATTCAAGGTAAGTTACTCTATACGAAACCTAATATGATTTTGACATGAATAATAAATCTCTAAATAATTTTTCTAAAAGCCAATTTTTCAGCATTGATATTCTTCCTGAAATTCCAACTGTTCCAGGGACATATGTTCTGATTTTCCCTAAATGTTTTGGAAGACTAAAAGGTAAATCAAATATTCTTTATATTGGAAAATCATCGAAAAGCTTACGTCAAAGATTAAAGTTTTATTTTAAGCCTGGCCCTACCCAACACACAAGCAAAAGGATAAATAAATTCCTTAAAGAAAATAAAGAAATTAAAATATCGTTTATCACAAACAACAACCCTCGGGTCTTAGAGAAAAAACTATTACAAAATTATTTTAAAGATCATGATGAATACCCTCCTTTAAACAGAAACAGCTAGGGGCATAATAAATGTCAAAAAGATTAAGACAAAATATATGGTTATATGTTGCACCACAAATCAAAGGTAAATTTGACAATCATGGAACTCCTATTGTTTATGATGAAAAAACAAAGAAACATTTAGATCCTTCTAATATAGATGATAAAGTTTTCATTTATGAAAGACAAGTTAATGGATGGTTTTTGAATCACGCTGCAAGATTAAAAAAAAGCAAATATGCTGGCTTTATAATTTTGATGCTTGGCATTTCTTACATAGAAGGCGTTGAGCAATATCGTGAAGGACAAGAGAGCCGAAACAACAGTAGCCGTTTCTTTAAAAAGGGCTTAAAAAGAATCTTCAATCTAAACAATATACCAGAATACAAACTAAGCGACTTTTACCATCACGCAAGATGTGGACTATTCCACACAGGAATGACTCGTGATAAAATCACAATTAATGGCTCTTTACCAGAAACAATAGACTTCACGAATGATGATGAAATAAAAATAAATCAAATAAAATTCATAAACACAATCAAGGCTGAATTCAAAAGTTACATCACAGAACTAAAAAACCAAACCAACACAACATTAAGAACAAATTTCAACCAAATGTTTACAATCCTTTGATTTTCCTATTATACCCTGAGACATCTATCTCTTTTTCTAAGAAATCTATTGTTTTCTCATAAACTTCTTTAGTTTCACCTGAAAGAGTATACAGCACATAATTACTTTCTTAAAATATTTTAATTTTCTTCATACTGAGTAGCACTTAAAAACTCCTAAATTCAAAAAAACAGAATATCAAGAACACTTTTCTTTTACAAAATCATCTAACTTGCTAAGCTTAACAAATTCTACGTTTGTTTCATATTCAGGGAATAAATGCCACCAAAATAAATGACGAACAGTAAACACAGAAACAACTTTCACCTTCTTTATATCTAAACATTCCCAATTTAATATTAAAAATATTTCTTTTAAATTCTTCACAAGATAGCCTTCCCTTCTGATTACCTTGCTAATATAATTTTTTTCCTTAGGTTCACCAAACAATTGATCTCGCAAACGCTTTGCATCTTTAATACAATAAGCACCTAACAAATCTTTACATTCAACATTTAATACAATATTCTTTGCTTTTATATACACTAAGACATCATAGTCCCCCAAAGATGATGGATGCTTACCTTGCTTATCTCTTTTATGAAGATATACATTTTTCTCAACAAAAGGTGTGTGCCGTTGCAAGATTTCATATGCCTTATTTTCGACTTTCCTTCCAATATCATCTTTTCTTTGACTAATAACACATTCTATTTTTTGATTCTGCAAATCATACGGAATGCTTCCATCCATTAACTGCTTAATCCAATTATTAAGAACTTTCTTAATAGAATAAGGCCCCCAAATAAATGAATTCTCATCAAGCTCAATAATCGGCTTTACAGTATAACGATATGGGCGTTTATTATTCTCCCAAACAGGCAAATCCTTCGCAATGTTAACATCTCCTACAATTGTAAGCATCTTATCTTTTTTTAGCGTTAAGATATCGAATATCTTTATTATTTCATTTTCTTCACAATCCTTTATTACAGACTTAATAACAGGCAAAATCTCATCTTTTGAAGCAACATAATAACTGCTATTCGCTATTTTATTGTCATAAGTAGGATAATTTGACATTACAACACATACATCAAGAAAATTTGTAATTTTAAAGCCTTTTTCCTGAACAAAGACTTCATCTAGTTTGAGTTGATAATCTCTTCTTTCATCCTTCGTATCAATCGACTTATCTTGTGAATCCTCTTCATAGATTTGATGAACAGCAAGAATCTTACCGTACTTTTCGTTTTTTTCGTCTATCTTTTCATTTTCGAGAGCCTTAAATACATACCTATCCGAAATACTTAAGCCTACAGAGTATAGACCGTAGTGAATAACATTACTGGTATTATATAGATGACCCAATTCATTAGCAAAAGCAAGCAAGTACTGAATATCTTGGTCAGCAAGAGTCTTGCTACCTGCCTTGCTATGCTGAACAAATTTTTCAATAATATATCTATAATCCCTATGCCCTGATAAATATTCGGTATGAACTTTATTAAATTTCTCCGCTCTATCGTAATCCACTTCATGCTCAACTGATTTCTCAATGATTGATAGCTCAGTTTGCACTTTATGAATAAGACTATCGATGTTTGTAATAAGAATTTTTATACTAGAAGAGAAATCATATTTCAAAACATATTCATCTATCTCTTCTACAAATTTTTCTCTAATCTGATTGATTATTTCTTTAGCTGCATCGAGTTCATATTCCCCCGGAGATATATTTAATCCTTTAACAATCTCAGCAACTTTTTTCCTTGCCGTTTTATAAGCATGCTGCTCAGGAAGTATTGCAGAAGTCGTCTCTTCATTAAAGCAAACCCCCGTATCTATAGACATCATTACATGCCTCGGTTTTCTCCCTTCAAAGCGACTGTTAATTTGCTCAACAATATGGCGCAAATTACTATCCATTCGAATTTGATTAAATAGGTTCAAAACAAAGGAAAAGAAATTTACTTCATATTTATTATTTGAAGGCTCAAGAAATAGTTGTATCGTTTTTTCGACATTGAAGACTATCCGTATAACAACCACATTATTCTTTACTATCCCTACAGAACCATTACGCAAATCTAGATTTTCAATATCCTTTTTTAAATGCTGAAATCCATCATTGCGGGAAATAAGCGTATCAGGTATTACTGTAACGTTAACATCCTTAAAAGTCTTCAAAACCTCTAAGTCTCTTAAAATGTCAGCCGTGTTCGCAATATAATCTTCAAGACACATAAGCTGTAAATCTGTAATGCGAGCCTCTTCAAGATTCATCTTACTAAATGGCGCAGTAATAAATATATTCGCATCATCAATCTTAGAATAAAATGCACACCCTATATAACCACGAGCAACTAATCGCACGCTTTTGCCTGTAACTTCTGGCACCCAAGAACGAGGATGATCAAAATAGTTCCTGTCAGGGTATGAACTCCAAAATTTCTTTAATTTTTCATATTTATATTGCTCACCCCAGTGAGGATCTAAGAATACTTTGGTGAACTCTATTGCACCTTCAGAAATTATCTTATGAGAATCTTTATAGGCAGCATATCTGTCCATAAGATTTGCTAAGCGCATAATTGGGGTTGTATCTTTCTTGAGGTAATCACAAAAACCAAGAAACTCATCTAGGTTTTCCACCTCATCAAAAATTCCTAAAAAACTCGTCATATCAAAATAATGTCCATTTAATGATTCAGGTATTTTACTCAAACTTATGCCACCCTCAATACAAATGTTTGGATATACATAAATTACAATCGGATGCAATGGCTTGTCTGTATTTTTGGGGAAAAATTGCACATTTTTTCTCTCTAAGTGTAAACCTAAGGTATTTGGTTTTTGATTTAACAATTCTATTGCTTCATTTACCGAACTAACTTCTTGTTCAATATTTGCGACATCATCATCTATCAAATAAAATAATATTAAGTTATCATCGTTTATAATCGCTGATGCAAACATTGACTCATGCGGCTTGCAATCATTATTAACAGCACTGATGATTTCAAATTTGTTGTCATTTATAATCCTCTGATTTATAAACTTCCCTAACAAATATGAAGCATGAAATTTGTTATTTTCTATATTTGCAAAAAGTTCATCTTTATTCTTCTGCCAAAGATTAAACCATTTTTCTATAAGGATGCAGGAATACCTCCGGGGGTTAAGTAGATAATATTGCTCATCTAAATCCAAAAAACAGTAAGATGCACCATTTCCATATAATATCGAGTTGATAAAATCTCCCATATCTTGCGGAAAGTTTTCACCGCCCAAAGAAACAGAATAATTCTTTAAATATTCATCATTTACGATTTGACTAAATTGGGAATGAAAATCAAGCGTATTAATTGCAAACCAAAAGCTCTTTTCAGGTACTTCATAATGACCCGATGAAATAGACATTCTTTTTTCTTCAGTAATAAATTGAGCAATAGTATTTATAATCTTGTCCTGTAGGCTTAAACATATACGCAATTCATCTTCCGGACTTCTACCAATTGCTTTTCTGAATTGTTTATCTACAGAACAATACTTGATATCAAACATTTGCAGATAATCATAAATATCTGTAATTTCATTCCCATAAAAGATTTTAAATATTTGTTTTTGCAAATAAAATTTTATCTCACCCCAATCAGTCTCAGGAAAATAATCTTCAGTGGTAGGAAATGAAGGAACAATATCAATAAGAATTCTAGCTAATTTAGTAAAATCTTCATAGCTTGTTATTTTGTTTTTGTTTTGAAAAACTGATTTATCCCTAGCAATAAGATGCAGCGTCAAATAAGAATTTTTCATTTGACTAGATAAGTTTGGAAGCCAAAGACTCATGCAAAGCAATGATTTCGCAATATCATTCAGGCTATACTGGTGAAATATGTTTTCTATTTCCTTTTCTGTTTTTTTCCAATCTAACATATTGAGTTACCACCTTTTTTATATATTGCCCTATTGTAACTCATAATTAATAATTATAAATCGATTTATCCTTATCAACTTCACTATTTTTATTTACTTGTTCTGCGCAATGTCTTCTCCATATTTTTGCTGCTAACTTTATTATTTCTTTTTCTCTCTGTTTCGGGCTCATATGGGCATAAGGATTTCTGGGATTTGGATTCTTGGGATCAGCATACACATAAGTCACCTTCATATTGTCCCAGTCTATACGTCGATTGCGTCTTTTTTTGTGTTTGGAATCCATTTTTGCCTGCCCTTTTCCTATTCATCTATCCCAAGTAATCCCTTTTCAGTTTTTTTTGCTTCAATAGTTGGCTTCACCGCTTGCTGATCTGTTAAATAATATCTCTCAAACAAGCGCAATCCGCGCGTCTTTGATTTCTTGCTCTTCTTCTCATATGGTTTGCCTTTAATATTCTCAAAGCGTCCGAAGTTGACGCATTTATGCGAATTGTCTGTCCGGCATATGAAATATCCCTGTCCGACTCTATATAAATTCTTGATCTTATCCGGCGAAAAATGAAACTCATTAACGATCCTGTTTGATGAATCACCGATATGTATTTGATTACCGTATTTACCGCCTGCCATCCTATAGGTCTTCTCAACCTTTCTATACGTTCCCATGCTTTTGGCAATCAATTCACACAATTCAGGATCGGTCTGCTTAAAATAAATCTTGTTTAACGTATTTTCATCAATACGTTTCATAAATGTCTCGGATATGCATTTCAAATCGCTCAAACTTTGATGCGATAATGTTACCATCATGCCGCTGCTTCTTGCTTTGTTTAGCACTTCAACAAATGACTCTTCTGCAAATGATGCATATTCATCAATAATAACGCTGACTAAAATATCTTTGGGCATTTGCCCCGTCTGTATTAACGATGAAATATAACGTAAATTTGCCTGTATCATTTTTGCAATGCTGACTGCCTGAATTGGAAAGGCATTTGTAGGAAGCTGAAAGTAAATGATCTTTCTCTGTAAAATCGCATCACTCAAAATAATATCGCTGTCATCTTCATTCAATAACGCATCGCTATGGTTAAGAAGGAAATTATTAAATCCCGCAATCACATGTTTCCATCCTCGATACTGATCTGTTAAGTCTGATATAACCTGACTAATCATTTTCAAATGAAGAATGCCTTGATCATTGTCCGGCTTAATCCGTTTATTAGTTTCAGTTCGGCATGCCTCATTGTTTAAGTAGCAATAAATATCCATCGGCGTAAACGGCTTATTCAAAGAATGCAGAATATAGAATGCATTACTGAACAGGGTCTTTGACATTTCCCTAAAAAATGAATTATCATCCTCAAAATTATTAAAAAATGCATCAATAATGATCTGCGGATCGATCTTTCCCGTATATAACGGATTATATGTGCATGACAAATCTTTATAGACTAACGAGAACAGCATAAATTTATCTAAACGTCCGATGCTATCCAACATAGCAGTAAGCTGATTAATTACTTCCATTTCTCCTTTTGCATCAATGATAATAATAGGTCTATTCTTTAATGCATCCTGATAAATAAGCGGCAAAAACACGCTGGTTGTTTTTCCCGTACCCGTCATGCCTAAAATCTGCATATGCTGGCTTCTTTGAATGTCGAGGATACTTACCACTTCATTATTATCCTTCTCGGCATTAAGCCCGATAAAGGTTTGATCTTTATTACGCCCATGCGAATAAAATTTATCCAAATTTCGCTTAAGGTCAAAAGGGATAAAAGGAAATCGAATTGACTTATCGTCAGGCGAAACCTTTATCCCTTGCCTCCACTTATTGACCTTATTAATTATTTTCTCGATGTAATGCCCAAAGAAAAAGAAAAGTAAAACAAACAGAATTCCAAGAATGATAAGAACAGCAAGAGAGAACGGCTCACTTAGTTTATCGTTGATATAATCACGATTTCTAAAGTAAACACCTCCAAGAATTACAAGAACCAGCATTGATATTTCATTCATCTTATTCTCCGTTCACATCCGCTGATTGATCAAAATAAACGATCAGCCGCTCGCCTGCGACGATAATGCCGTAACCAGCAGCCTTTTTGATCTCATTACGCATACGCTTAGCCTCTTCTTTAAAGGTCTGCGCGCTTCCCTCTAAAATCGCATTACGCGAACTTAAAGCCACCTGATCAACACCCGTTATTGCATTGGTCGTTTTCTCCTGAAAACCCAAAAAGACACCGCTAAAAAAGTTCACGATCTTAGACATGATCTTCTTTTTGTTCTGCCTATTAATAATTATTGCCTGAATCCCTCCTGATCCGTCAGCGTTTAAGCCCCGGGACTTGATCGAAACTTCTGTCCCGTCATGCAGAACAATTGTTTTAAAAGCAACCAAAACCCTGTCTCTCTCCCTGCCTGACCTTGCTTCACCATAAATACGTGTATCTTTAGGCAGAAGCAGTACATTGTTAAAATAAAAATCATCAACAACCTGAACAATAACAGGCGCGCTGAAATTATTAGTCACAATGTTATGGATCAGCATGCATTCAACCATACTGCCCAAAGGGATCTTTTCTTTAACCCGTTTCTTTTTTGCGTGTTTATTATCTTTCTGATTATCTTTAGGCTTTGCTTTCTTCTTAACTACCTTCTTCTTATAATCGCTTCTTAACAACGGAGTGATCACATCTTCAGACTTCTTAAAAACATCCTTATCTGCAATCGAAACGGCTGTTATTTCCTGACGATTGATGATCGCCTGCCCTTCTTCATTTTTGACAACCTTTTCATCCTGCGACACAAAACAGGCGGCAAATACACCCAACGCGATCAAACCCCAGGTAAGCAAAGTCGGAATGCGCTTACCCGTATGATTTTTTTTAAATAAAACATCAATTACTTTCATTTGCCTGCCTCCTTTTCTCCTTTGACTGATCTATCGGTAATACTTAATACCTTTAAACCGTAAGGATTCAGATCAGTCGGTTTAACCTGCAGAATCCCGAATGAAAATACTTTATTCTCATCCTTGTAATTCCCTTTTCGATCAATGATCGTCATCACTCCTGACAATTCGACATCAAAAGGATTGTCATCTTTTTTGATATCAACCGCATTAATGACAAAATTAAAATAAGTTCCATCCTCAATGATCGACTTATTCTTCTGATACGCCGTTAATATTGATTTTTGCGGTATTGCAGTAAGATACTCTTTAATACCGTCAATCTGATGCGGCAATGAAGTCGGTGAAAAACTTAAATATTCTTTAGCGATCCATTTTGTAAAATTCTTAAGGATCGTTTCATCAACCTCATAGTTTTTTGTATCGAGCTTAATGATCTTATCTTCCTGCGCGTAAACAACCTGCTGTGGCTTGCTTTCAGACCGCACCAAAGATACCGACTGCGCCAACAATAAAAGCAGCAGACTGATCACAATGAATGATAATGTTTGAACTGTTCTTTCCAAAATAGCCCTGTTAAATGCTAATTCGCTCATGATGTTCCCCCTTTCTTATGGATCATGTTCTTTATTGATTTAAAAACACTTCTCTCGGCGCTAGACAACCTAAAACCGACACGCCTAAGCCCGCCGCTGAAAGTCCTTGTTACAACATTACGGAAATTCCCTGACGCAATAGCACCAGTAGCACCGTCAACACTTCCTGTAATCCCTTTTGCTGCTACACGCCCGCCTTCCTTTATATTTCGCGTAAGAATGTTTACAGCTCCGATCCCTGCCATTGATGCCGCAATTCCTGTTCCTATTCCATAAGTCAAACTGGTAACGATCATCGGGGAATAAAGAAGAACAAAACATACCGCAAAATTCATCATCACAAACTTCTCTAACCCATCCACCGTAGGATCGATCTTTCCGCTTAGAGCAACAGCGATTGAAAGAACGATATGCCATAAAATAGGCCACGATAAGACAGCGATATATGACGTATACCATCCCTGCACTATTCTTTTTGTTGCATCAAAAACAATGAATGGAATCAGGATCGGGCCCAGTTTATAAACTATGGCAACTATCGAATAACGGATTGCCTGCATAACATTTGATACTATTGAATAAAAGATGAACGACAGATTGATCACTAAATTATGAAGCGTCTTCTTGCCAAATAAGGCTAATGAAAAACCCTTCTGCTGATTATTCTCATAAACAGTCTGCATATTCTGGCTCATGACGACATACTGATTAGCGGCGCTTTGATCCGGGTTGATCACCTGATCAAGCCCGACAACAATATCCTTTGTTGTATCCATGATCCACGAATAATTCTGAAGGAGAAGAAAACCAATAATTAAGCGAATAATCAACGCCGTCCAGTTCGCCTTATTCTGAAAGACTCTCAAGTACATAACAAAACATGAGATAATAAACAAACTGCTCAGAAGAACACGCCCCAGATCGATCATGCCTGCCAGATCACTATTGATAACGCTTATAATAAAATCCATTAGATTCCCCCCTAGTTAATATCAAAGGCATTATCGGCTGAACTGATAAACCGCCTTACCCCTGAATTTTCCTGCTCTAATTCAATAACCGCTTCTTTCCTCTTAGTGTTTTGATTTGAACTCTCGATGCTTTGCTGTTTAACCGACTGAGACAAAAGATAAATAACCTGATTCTGCATCTGCATAAGATGCCCCAACTCTTCGGCGATCTGCTTAAGCGCCCCTTTCTCATTCAATCCTTTAGAATGAGCAATAAACTTTGCTGCATATTGCGAATTGCGCTTGTATGTATCCTGAAAAGTATCTGCAACTTTGTAGCTTGCTGAATTAACATCATCCGCCATTGCGATATTTTCATATTCGGATTTTGGTGTATCCACCCAGCCATCAAGTGAACCGAAAATATCTTTCCATTCAACAGATATATCTGCCCCGTCAGAAATATAGCTGTCCAGATCAGCGAGCAGATCATTTGTTTCAATAACCATATTTCTAAAGTCGCTGATAAAACTCACGCCATCAAAACCTTTACTTGCCTCGACGGCAAGCTGCAACTGACTTTTCATGGTCTGAACCTGCACAATAGACTGTTGCAGACGTTTAACATGCTCTGCTGTCTGAATAACTGTCTGCTGTAAGATCGCCCAGGCATCACTAAAGGCAAAAGCAGGCACTGCAAATAAAAGCATCACAAGAGATAAACAAATTACTCGTCGCATTTGGCACCTCCTTCTTTATGCTTGGTTAAGTCCTTATAATTACCACACTGCCCTGTTTTCTTCCTCCAACTACTGTTTGCATAATCGATCTGCCCCTGCCTGTATCCAGCCTCGTAACCTTTTTCATATTCGGTTTTCTTCTTCTTACCCGTACTGAATACAAGACCTGCTGTTGTTCCTGCTAATCCTCCAATAGCGGCACCTTTGACCCCATCACCGCCCTGATGCCCTATAATGCCGCCCAAGGCTGCACCAGCAAGCCCTGTGATGGTTACCCTTTCCTGAAGAGCCGTGCATCCGCAAAGAGCAAAAAGCAGCACTATCGCAATGATCTTTTGCATAACTGACATATGCGCCTCCTTATCTTTAAAGTTAGAATTATTTTGTATATGAAACGCCGTTTGGATAATCTTTTGCGCATCGTTTAATAACCTCAAACATCTCTAGCGTCGGATTCTCATTTTTTACGTTCTCATAATAATCAAGGTCTAAGGCATCCGTTGTTGCCACCCAATATTCAATCGGCGTCGGATAAACAACAAACTTGCCGCTGATTGGCTTAAGACCTTTTGACTGCGAGAAGAACACTTCAGAACCTTCACCTTTCTTCATCTGTAAAGTTTCAATAAGATGTTTTTCCTGTTCGTTAAACTTGAAGTAATCAACGATCCCCTGCAATGCCGGAGCTGAATTTTGACGCAGGATGAAACGTGTATGAGCATTTCCAAGAATCGCATCCTCCAAACCGCCTTTTGTAAAATCACTAAGCGATTGCGTAACTGATATTGCACCAGCTCCATACTTTCTAAAAGTACGAAACGCCTCGGCAATAAAACTTGCGGATTCAGGACTTGATAATAATTTCCAGCATTCGTCAAGGATCAGTATTTTACGGCGCCCTCTCTCGCTCATAAACTTGCCCCAAACAAAATTGGTAATGATGGTAAGCATCATTGTCTGCAACCTTTGATTCTCCAAACCTTTCAAATCAAAACAGACAATGCTTTTATCTAAGGAAAGAGTTGATTTACCATCCGTAAACGCACCAAACTGCCCGCCCTCAAGCCAAATACCTAAAAGTCCGACAATCTGATTAACAAATGGTTTCCATTGATCATTGCTTTGTGCAGCTTGAACTACGGCAAGCTTATAATCACTTAAGACAGGGTAATCGACTGCACGATACAAAAAACGGATACTGCGGGATATTAAGTCCTCAACGATCTGATCTGATTGCGCAAAACGTGCGGTTTTTCCAATCATCTGTTCAATGATCTTTGTTTTAATAACAACAATTTCATTCTGTGTTTCATCACTAAAATCACTGAACTTAGATTTCCCCGGAAGATCAAAAAGATTGATAGTAAACTTCTCCTTTAATCCCAGACTGATATAATCCCCGCCTTTTAAAAGCACCTGCCTCCTGTAAGAACCTCCTATATCAATAAAGACTTCGATAGGATCATTCTTGCTGTATTGATTAATGATCTGATTAACTAAAAAGCTTTTGCCTGTTCCTGTTGCACCAATAAGAATCGAATTAAATGCAGGCAGGTCATTGGCAAACGGATCATAAGAAACTAACCCTTGAGTAGTATTAAAGAAGACTGTCTCGCCTTTACCGCTTCCGTGAAACTCCTTAAAACAGGGAAGCAAGTCAGCAAGATGAAGAGTCTTCAAAAGAATCCAACGTGAAGATTCTTTTGTCCAGCCGGGAAGTGTACTTAAAAATATAGGCACAACACTCCCGTATCTTTCATCATGCATTTCAGCACCGTTCATGCCTGAGAATAAACGTATTACCTCTGATGTTTTGCTCTTAACATCATCTTGGGCATCCCCATAAACATGGACAGTCAATTGCGCGCGAAACAGTTTTTGATTGGTTTGCTGAATTTCTTCCAAAAGAGACTCATACTGCTGAATCTTAACCTCAGCATCTTTATTAGGAACACCCATCATCCCTAAAAGATTGCCGTATTCACGCCTACGCATGGTCTCTATGGCTTTCTTTCCCCATTCCTTAGGTGGTGACTCAAAGTTAACAACAACGTCAAACTCCTTGAATGATAAATTAAACAATGAAGTCAACATTAAAGGACTGGTTGATTCAGGAAGAATTTTAAGAGTAATGAATTTATGGTATTTACCACCCCAATGCATATATTCCCCTTCGTCCTGATCCACATAAAAATCAGAACAGCACACTTGCTTGGTAAATACTTCATTACTTTTTGGGCGTGGACACAAGATCCCTTCATTTACTCTGTCAGGATTCATATATCCATAAACAAGCTTCATGACTTCATGCGGATTAAGACGGTCATATTTGAATCCTGCCCCATTAAGAGCGCCTTCTACAGACTCCAAGATACCGACGAATTCTGCCTTGATCCGTGATACTTCACTCTCACATACATCTTTATACTTCCTGAAACTTTGGATAAATGATGCTGTCTTTTTCTTTGCCGATGCTCCTCTATAATTAACAAACAGAAAACATCGAATACGCCTGAAGACATTATTATCTTCAATCCCTTTAAGTTTATTGATGCGCTCTTTGTGCATCCCATTGATCAGATGATTTTTGTTTTTGATAACGCTGTGTTCGGCTATAACATCCTGATAACTTCCATCAAAATCAAAGATGATCTGATATGATGCCTTCTCTGTTAAATTGCTAAGAAGTGTTTCGATCTTTGCTGAATAATGAATTGCCCCTTCCTGCGAGAAGTTGCCTACATAAGGACATTCAAGCAAATATCCAACTGAAACTGAATCATCCTTAAATATGACAAATCCATCTTCCATATGGCTGTAAGGCAATAATTCCTGCAATGCGTTTAATCTGATATCAATTCCTCTTCCCTTAATAACATCGATCAACGATTGAGGAATTGCTGTATATTGCTTCGGCTTAAAAAACCATTGAAGATAATGTTCAATAGTTTGTGAAGGCTTCCCCTTTTTAATGAAAAGAAGAAGCCCTGCAGCCGTTCCCCCAGCCATCAGCACAACTAATGTATTTACCTTAAAAGCCTGCATCGATAAAAATATCCCCAAGACTATAAAAATATCGAACTCTTCAAATCCGAGTATCTTCATTTTATCCTGCAAGTTTCTTAAACATGGTTCAACATATGCGCGCATATCTCCCCCTTTCCGATTAAAATTGGTTTAAAATACTGAACTGATCAATTCAACAATAAAAGGTGCTCCAAAAACAATTATTGTGCCTATCAAAGCAGCTATAAATATCTGATTGTTTCCAAGCATCCTTTGCCAACCTGCAAAAATAAGCAGTATGATGGCAATCGGAACTGATATTGCTTTTATTGCATCAAGAATGCTCTCCATACTGCTTTGAAAATCTGCAAATGCCGGAGTTGCAATACCAACAAACAAAACAAGTAAAACAAAAGTTTTAATACAATTTAAATAGAGTTTTTTCTTATTTGATTTCATTTTGTTTCCCCTTTCTTTTGTGTTACGGAATAAGCCTTATTAAATTCATCCAGTGTTACAAACTTGAAATTCAATCCTGATCCTTTGATCTTTCCTCCTTTCGTTAGTTCATTTTCTGTTTTTTCTAATTTGACTTTTATTGAATCTGTCTCACAAATGTAAATAACATTATTGTTTTTCACATCATGACGTTTATCGTAAAACTGAAAAATTGCCGCATATCGCTTAGGCGCCTTTAATGATCTTTCATATTCAAGAAAAAACTTCTGCTTACTTCCATCTTTTCTCAAATGCCAAAATATTGCATCCGGGATCTTATGCATTGAAATTCCATCTCTTCTAAACGGAGGCAAAGCCCTCAAATATTCTTCACTCCACCATTTAACAACTCTGATCTTTTCTGAATTCTCTAATATTATCCTGATATGATTAATGCCTAATGAATGCGCTACTTTTGTTAACAAACTTGTTCCTCTTACCTTAAAATCCGGGATATCCTTATAGTAAGGTTTCAACAATTCAAAAATCTTCTTATCATCAATGAACCAAATTCCATATTTAAAATCTCCATACTGTTGATGCCTAATACCTAACTCATTCATCATTACTCTCACAGCATGTTCACTATCCCATCTTCGAAAATAATCCATAACATCGCTAACTCTTACAACACCCTGCTCAGCAACAAACCTTAAAACCTTCATCCTCATAAATGGACTCTTCATCCTAAAACCTCCTTTCAAATCTTCTTTATTACACCCAAACAAAAAGCCACCCCTAAACCAGACGTCCGGGATGGCTTTTTAAATTGCTTGGGATTCTCTAGGGAGCTACCCTAAATCTCCAAAAATAGTTTTATTTTACTAACTCACATAATCTTCTCTTCACTGATACCTAAGGGTCGTTTAAGACCCCTATTTCTAATACAAATACATTGGTTGAGAAAGAGGGGTCTTGAACAATCTGTGAACGCAGTGAACAGATTCCCTTTGGTATCATTGAAGTTAGAAGATTCATTTCCTTCATATGGCCTTCACAAATGAAGCTTAAGTGAAGCTTTCCTGAAGCTCCTGAACCTTCCTTCTCCCCCAAACAAAAAGGGCATAATCATGGTTGTGGCGCCACAATTATGCCCTATAGATTTTGTTTGGAATCTAGCTGATCAGGCTAGATTTTTAAATTATTAAAGATCAATTTTGCTTATAAACTTCATATCTATATTTTGATACTTCGCTCTCTGTCAAATTTGTCAGCTTTGCAATTTCCTTATCTGTCTTGCCCAAGATAAACAACGGAAAAAGCTCTTTCTGCCTTGAAGTTAAACCATCCATCAAGTTGTCTTCTTTTCCGCTAACTATATCCATAAACAATTTTAAGCTGTTAGTGATCCCGGTTAGGAACGCCCTTTTTAACTTTGATATTGTTTTAGTAAGATCAGTGATCTTTTGCTGGTTTTCTTTTTGGACAAGTCTTTCATCTGTCATGTCTCTTATCGTTCCGTTATATCCCCAAACCTTATTATTGCGGATGATAACGGTAGCCGTTATCTGCACATCCATAAGTGTATTATCTTTTTTCCTGAACGTCATTTCATAATTCTTCACACCGCCTAAACGCTCTATCGTTCGCATATAACGTTTACGATCTTTCATATTAGAATAAACATCACGCACTTGTGCATGCGCCAAAAACTCTTCACGACTGTTATAACCAAACATCCGCACACCTTCCTCATTAATATCAAACCAGTTTCCTTCTTTAGTTGAAATAAACATGCATCCTCTATAGTTCGAAAATAACGTCTGATACAAGTTATCCGTAACATCCCGTGATATACCCATTAATCCGATAATATTGCCGTCTTCATCGGTTCTAGGCACTTTAGTAATGGATACATAATGCCTTGTTCCATCACCAAAAGTTATATATTCAACCTTATCAATTATCGGCTTGCCTGTTGTCATAACATATTCATCATCCTTGATCATAAGCTCTGCCTCTTCTTTAGGGAAAAGATCCGTATCCTTCTTTCCGATCACATCAACAAACTTGCTTCGCATACCCATTGCATGAGCATTATTAACAAGTATCAGCTCACCTGCGCGATTCTTAAAAAATATTGCATCAGGCCATGAATCAAGCAGGTCTTTCATAACCAGCCACATTTTTTCTTCCTTATGCTGAAGCTCTTTTTTCGTGCGATGCTTTTCATTAAAATAATTATTGATCCGCGATGAAGAGAGAACCTTCATATTCTCCATGATCACAGAGCGGATGTTTGCCAACTGGCAAATTTCATCTTCACTCACACAATCCGGATCATAATCTTCACCCAAATAATCTTCTACCTTCAGATCTGCAAAGTTTAACAGTGCCTTAAATTTGTCCAGCGGCCTTTTTGTATATAATTTATTTCTGATCATAATTGCCTCCGTTAGAATCTTCCATTTTATTTTTAAACCGTAATAAATACCTTTTCATTTTTTTCTTTATATAATAGATATCGTTTATCCCTATATTGAGCCATTGAGCGATATCTCGTGGTTTCTCTATATCAGTGGATCGCCTGATTATCAGAAAGATCACTTTTTTATGCGCTTCAAAATCCTTATCCAGCCTCATTTTATCCGAACTTCCTAAAACCCAAAATTTATTCTGGACTTCTCCGTTCAAATCAACATATCCATTAACAGTTAAACTTTTAATCAACAAATTTCCATCCTTTAGATCATGAAAACACTCTTCGAAAACTGCTCCGTTAAACAAAAATATTTTGGCAACTTTGGTTAATAAGGAATCATGTTTAATAAACCGAAGGAATGCCGAAATAATCTGCTCAACTGTAAGATTAAACATCTTGGAAGGAAACATTTCATACTGGCATTTTTCTGGGGACGAGATAAAATCCAGCATACTACAGACTTTCATAGCTTCTTTAGAATAAAAATAGTTCGATACCGTATTAAAATTTTCTTTGGTGTTTACCAAATTGATAACTATAGCTCTTATAGCCTGTTTAACAAATGCAACAAACTCTACGCCTTCTTTACAGCTTAATTTACCTTCAAGTATTTTTACAAATACAATTTCGACAAGATCTTCACCATCTAATCCCCCGGGAGGAATTCCTCCTCTAATGCCCTGCCATGTTTTACTCGATATAAGCGAATTTGCAAAACAGATATAATCCACCCGGATAGTACTCCAATTTTCTTTCTGAAGTTCTTTCTCAAAAGTTTCTTTAATACTATTTTGGATTTTAGTCATTACGTTTCCCCCTCCTATATACATATGTTGGAAGAAATGCGTTTTTAGACACTTTTTGTGAAAATATTTTAAAATAATTTATTTTTATGTGTGAATGTTCAAGGCAGAGGGATAAAACTGGGGAGTTTTCGGGGAAATAAACTTCATATAAATCATTAGCATTGTATCCGTGACACCTTCTTTCGTGAAATAGTGGATTTAAATTTATACGTTATTATAGCACAGGTGAGATTGAATATCTTTGAAAATATTTGACGCACTACAGAATTAAAATATTATTTTCTTGTTTTATTCCTCTTCAATTTCTTCTTCTTTACTTATTGGCAATTCTAATTTTTTAATATTAGGCAGCGAGGAACCTGCAATCCCCTGTAAATCACCATGCATTCCACTTATATGCGTAACAACATTCTCGATTTGTTTCTCTCGTTTTGACCAAATCTTTTGCATGGCCCGCTTTTCTGAATCTAAATCATTTTTCATTAATACAAAAGACTCAACAATTGCCTCTACTCTATTTCTAAATTCAGGCCCCATCAGATAGTTATACATAACTTCCATTTTTTCATTCTTCCCATCTTGGGCATTGTTAGCTCTTGAAACTTGAACTAATAAAGTTCGCAAGGCAACAGCCAGTGATAAAGAAGAGGCTATATCTGAAACCCATACACCTGATAATTGCTTGAAATGATCCATACCATCCGGCAAAGCCTCAGAAACAATAACACTTATATCTGCCTTTGCATCTCTCTGATCATCTTTAAGTTTAGATAACCAAGAATCACTCCAATTCTTTGTTCTTTTCGTCTCCCACAATATTTTACCAACAATTCGACCTGATTGATTCTTAACAACTTGCAGAACATCTGCGCCTCGTGCACCTTTGGCTACAGGCTCAATATCATCTAAAGGAAATTCTACTTTTAACATATCTTCCAATTCAAGCTCCAAAACTTCACCTTGCATTTGTTGTGACCCCTGCTCTGCCTTTCGTTGTAATTCTTCGATTTTCTTTCGCATATCTGACAATTGTTTTTCTTTTTCAGCATCTTTAAGCCGATGCCGATCTTGCGAATCTTTCTCTACTGTTTCTTCAATATTTTTACGTTCTTCATCTATCTTTCGATTTATCTCTAAATCAACATTTTTCTCTTTTTCTTCCAACTCACGAGTGCGTTTTCTTAATTCAAGTTCAGCTTCCTCTGACGCTTTAAGCTTATCAGCTTTTTCCTTTAACTGAATCTCAAGATCTTTCATATCAAGATTAATAGCTTCCACTGCCTCTTTTTGTGCTTTTTTAACAATTTTATCTTTATCCACTTTTAATTGCTGACTATATTCGTCATCTTTTTGTTTTAATGCAATTTTCGCATCACTCTTAACTTTCTCAATCTGTTGTTCAAACTTAGCTTTAACCTTATCTTCAATATCATGTGAAATAGCTTCTGATAATTCAATAAGATGTCCACATTTTGGACATTTAATTTTTTCTTGGCTCATTATAATCCCTCTTTTATTTTCACTCTACCTGTAGCGCCTTATAAAAACGCTTAACGATAGGGTCACATTTAATATCCTGCGTTCTAATAAATTTAGCTAATTGTATATCTTCAAGAGAACGACACCGGCTTAATGCAACATAGACTTGACCCGTACCAAAAGCACCGCTTCCTAAATCTATATGCACCTTTTCTAATGTTTTACCCTGCCCTTTATGAATAGTAACAGCCCAAGCTAACATTAAGGGATATTGAGTATAAAAACCAACTTTAACTGGAATAATTCTTTGCTTTTGTTCATCATATTTATATTTATAAGATTCCCATGTGACTTTTTGAATATCATATATCTTATTCTGATATTCTCCCTCGACATCAACACGAATAGAATCGCGTTCAAACCCAACAATTCGTCCTAATGTTCCATTAACCCATCGACGTCCTCCATCATTCTTTGTGAACATCACTTGCGCGCCCTTTTTCAAGGCAAGATTAATCGGTGAAGGTAATTTTTCATTTGAAACAATAAATTTGCCTGAAATCATTCCTTCAAATTTCCGTAATTCTCCAGGAAGTTTCCGCATTTGGCTTTCGTTAATTTTATCCGCCACATAATTAGTACAGGATAATGTTAATCTTGTATCGTTCAGTACCTTTTTATTTAAAACTCTACAATTGATCACAGGAAGCACTTGATCAAGATTTTCGCCAATTCTAATGTTGTTAAGTAAATCAATAAATTTCCTATCAGATTGCCGGTAAATTTTTGTCAACTCTTTAGGAACCAAAGAACATTCTTTCAATACTTTAGCACTAAAAAAATAGGAGCTATCATAACCCTTAAGTTGAATCGCTTGTGCTTCCTGTTTGTTTAAAACGGGAGGAAGTTGAAACAAATCACCAATCAATAATAACTGCACACCTCCAAATGGCTCATCTGATTCTCGATTAAGACGTAAAAACTTATCAATAGCATCAATTATATCCGATCTAACCATAGAAATTTCATCAATTATAAGTACTTTCATTTTTGTTATTAATCTTCGATCACGAACAAATTTGATATCATCTTCTTCTATTAGTCTCCAAGGTAACTGAAAAAAGGAATTAATTGTCACGCCATCAATATTTAAAGCTGCAACCCCCGTAGGCGCAACAACAACGATATTTCCGTCATAGACTTGCCTTAAATAACGAACAAAGGTTGTTTTACCTGTACCCGCCTTTCCAGTAACAAATACAATTGGGGCACCAGCTTTAATCCATTCAAAAATTTCTTTATACTCATCTGTAATTTCTATTTCTTCAATAAAAGTTTCTTTTACGGGTGAAAAATCAACATCTTTAACTGCTGCCATATTTACTGCATTAATATTTACAGGAGTTACTCCAAAAGCTTTCTTAAAATCTTCCCAAATAGACATTTTCTTCAAAATCCTTTTTTTTCAACAAGCCGGAAATAACTTAAATTTCTATTATAGATTATTACACCTTAACTCCCATGCCCGACCCTAAACACTAAATAAGCTAAAATAATTTTTACATCATACGTTCTGCAGTCACACCACCTTTTCGAGCTACTAACTGATAAATCTTAGAAAGAACACCCTCGTTTTCCAACTTTCTTTGAAAGAATTTAGCTTGTACGGAGTCGTGAGTGCTCATCAGCACTTGATAATCCAAATCAATAATGTAATCTCGCAAAACATCAAAAACAGATGAGGCATGCACAAGGTCATGATGCTGAGTAGGATCATCTAACAATAAAGCTTTCCAAGGAGTCCACTGGTATTTATTTGCCATAGCCAGCATAAAAGTTAATTGAAGATCAGTAAGTTGTGCTTCACTTGCAATTTTATCCATACTAAAATTTTCTTCATGAAGATTTGCAAACGTACTTGCTTTCTGACTATTCCGTGAAATAGTACTATTCAACAAAGGGGCTTCTGATATCAGAGGATTAATAACAATTCTTTTTAATAACCCTTTCCACGGCGTATTAATCGCATTTAATTGCTCAGTGATTTTTTCAGACTCCTCTTTTGCATTATCTAAAAATGCTTCGACAGTCATCTTTTTCTTTTGAACACTATCAAGCCTTTTTTTATTCTTATCTATAGAACTTTTTAAACCCTTCAAATAATCATCTTCACTAAAATCGCCTATTTGCTTCTTTACCTCTTTATCAGCTTCACTGTATTTTTCAGCGGCACGCCAGTTTGCTAACTCCTGCTCAACTGAATTTAGAGGTATATTAGCTCTTTCTAATTCATCAATATTCTTTAAAACAATTTCTTGCTTTGTTTTTAAAGTTTCCACACTTGGCTGGGACTCTAATTTAACTTGACGCCATTCAGCACAGATCCCCTCCTGATTACCCTTTATTTTAGAAATAGACTCCTTCTCACTTATTAAAACTTTTTGATATTCTTTGAACTGAATCTCATTTTTATTTATTACTACTTCTAGTTTCTGAATTGATTCCGTCTTTTGTTTCTGATCAGTTGACTTGCTAACAATATCAGCAAGAACCTTTTCTTTGTTTTTGTCGCTTAATACTTTAGTTAGGTTATTAATCTTTTCTGTTTCATTATCAATCTCATTTTTAGCAGTTTCAGTTTTAGTAGACAATTCTTTAATCAATCGCTCAAACTCACTTTTTTTCAGTTTTGCCTCGCTTAACGCATCACTAGTGACTTCTGAATCAAACTTATTTTTATTATCTGTTAATTCATTAATTTGGGTTGAAATCTCCTTAATATTGTCTTTAATATACTTCTGGGCATCCTCTGAAGTTTTGCAATCTAGGAATTGGGGAAGAAACACCTCTGTAATCTTATTTTTATTAGTATCTAGCTTATCTTGTTCTATCTTTAATTCAGATTCAATTTTAGATATTTCTTGATTTTCTTTCTTTAGCTTTTCCTTTGCTGTGCCAAGAACCTCTAAAGCTTCTTTTTCGTCAGCAATAGCAATAGGAATTTCCGGATTTAGAGCATTTAATGATTTTTCAATGCGATTGATTAATACCTCTGGCTCATAAGTTGACTGACAAACAGGACAGTCTCTTTGATCGGCTGATAAGTGCTTTCTAATACGAGCAACAGCATCTTGAATAGCACCAGAAGCAACATTTAAAGATTCCAGCCTTTTATTTTTTATCAAATAAATCTTATCCAAATCAGAAACTTCCTTATCAACGAGAGACTTGGATTTTAAACATGCATTTTTTCTTTTTTCAAGCTCGGGCATTATTTTTTCGAAGAGCTGTTGATTAATCTTTAAAATGTCTTCCCATTGCTTTTGAAAATCTTTTTTCTGTTCCATCTGAGTTAAAAGCTTCTTCTTGGTTGTAATTGCATCATTTGCAAGCTTATGTTGATCTCGAAGTCGTTCATTTTTCTTAAGATATTCACTGATCTCTTTATTGGATTTATTTAGACTTTCTAGTAGTTTCCTGTTCTTTTCAAACTCTGTTTTTTTTGCTTTAATATCTTTTACTTCTTTTTCAACCTCTTCAAACGTAGATTTGGTCGAATTTAATTTCTTTATTTCCTCTTTAATAGTAGACAGGTTTTCATTCAGGTCTTGGAGTTCCTTTTTATTTGTCTCTATTGTAGGGCTTAACTCGTCTGCTTTTTGTGTGTGTTCAGCTATTATCTTTTCTTTTTGTTTTAACAACTCCAAATTTGAAGCATAAAGCAGTACTCGCTCTTTAAGCTTAGTTAACTTTACAGATAAATCTTTTTTAGCAAAATTCTCTTGTTGCAATGCAATTTTTATTTTTTCAAAATAAGAATTGATTT
>JAGLHE010000096.1 GCA_023143685.1 Candidatus Omnitrophota bacterium | reverse complement strand
AGGAAGCGATGGCCGGTTAAGCAGTCGCACATTAATATTTGCATGCTATTACTGGTTGTTTTATGCGCGGGGTTGACGGTTAAGCAGAATACGTATTGGCGTTCTGAGGTGGCGTTGTTTGAGAGGGTTTTGAAATATGAGAAGAAGTTAGGCCGGGCGCGAATATTGTTAGCCAGGGCGTATTTGAATCAGAAAAAATATGAGAAGGCGGCTGAGCAGCTTTTAGAAGCTTTAGTCATTATGAAGGAGTATCACAAGAAAGTTGTTTCGCCTGAGGTGCAAAAAATTTATGGGAATTTCATAAAAGAGATTTATGTTGATTTAGGGCGTTGTTATGATGGCAAAGAAATGTGGCCCGAGGCTATTGTGCAATACAAAGAATCTTTGCGTCTGGGTGAAGAAGGTGCTGTTTATAACGCGATTGGCATGGATTGTATTCAGATGAATAATCCGGATGCTGCTTTAGAGAATTTTGAAAAGGCTATTTCTTTGAATTCACAAAATCCTCATATTATGAATAATCTCGCGATTTGTTATATTCAAAAAGGAGAAAAAAAGGCAGCTATCGACCTTTTGCGCGAAGTTGTAAGGGTTGATGCGAGTTTCCTTCCTGCAAAACAGAATTTAAAGAAATTGTTAAGTCAATAAATTTGAACATCGCGCGATGCGAAATGCGTGTAGCTAGTGAGTTGCTGCGGGGCGAATAGCGAGAGGTGCCCCGTGCTCAAACAACTCCGCGGTGCTTCGTAACTGCGCGTGGGACACCTCTCACTATTCGCCCCGCAGCAACTCACTAGCTACAAATGCGTGATGCGAAAATAAGGAGTCTATTATGCCATCGATTGATGTTTTTGCTGTTGTGGGAGTTGTTTTGGTTCTTATTTTATTGGGGGTGCTTTTCTTCGTCCCGACAAGCAAGAAGTCTTCAACAAGAAAAAGCAAGGCACGGGAAGATAAGCAAGAGATACAAAAGGATTGGCAGGCGGTTAGCTTGAAATTAGAGCGACATATACAGGCTTTGCGTAAAGATATTGATAAATTGCAAAGAAGTGAGAAAGGCCTGGAGAGCGATTTAGAACTTCAGCAGGAAAAGTATAAGAAGTTGCAGGAAAAATTGGAGCAGGAAAGAGGTTGGCAGAAAAAAGAGACTACAGACATTGAGCGTAAGACAAAAGAAATTATCCGGCTTAAAGAAGATTTAAAGAAGGCCGAACACGGGTTAGGTGAAAATCATTCAAAACGGTTACTTTTAGAAAGGGAACTTAAAGAGGCCCGGGCGGAAGTTGAGGGTTTAACCAGGGATAAGAGGGCGTTGGAGTCGGAGAATACGAGCATAAAGAATCAGGCAGGCGCGTATCGTAAAGAAATTCAGGGGTTAAAGGCTGAAAATCATGCATTGTCCAAAAAACATGATGACGCGACATGGGTAGCTAAATCAGAGTACGTAAAGTTGGAGAAGATGTTAAAGATAACGAAGATGGAATTAGAAAAATTGCGTAGGGAAAAATAGGAACATTATTTACAGTATAGGAAAATATAAAACAGACAGACATATTTTCCTGCACGGCCGCATAGAAGATGTGAGCCGGTCAAAAATGAAAGGCGAACTTTCTGGTGTTTGCTCAAAGGACAGCCTGGCAGCTAAGTTCAAATAAGATAACACAAGTTTTAACGCAACTGCGGGAGTCCGGGGAAGAGATCCTGGATTTAACGGAATCGAATCCAACGCGGTGTGGTTTTTCGTATCCGTCTGAAGAAATTATGGATGCATTGCAGAGTCCTTGTAATCTTGAATATCGTCCTTCATCTCAAGGGCTTTTATCCGCGCGCGAAGCAGTTTGCGCGTATTATCAGCGTAAAAATGTTGAAATTACCCCTGACCAGGTTTTTTTGACAGCAAGCACGTCAGAAGCATATTCTTTTCTTTTTAGATTATTAGCTAACCCCGGCGAAGAAATTCTTTTTCCCCGGCCGGGTTATCCTTTGTTTGAGTTTTTAATTGATTTGAATGATCTTAAGTGGAGGACCTTTCCGCTTGTTTATAAAGAAGGATGGCATGTTGATCTTGAGGGCCTTGCAAGTGAGGTGTCGGAGCAAACACGGGCAGTTGTCCTTGTGAACCCTAACAATCCGACAGGATCGTTTATTGATGCTACACAACGGGAAACGATTAATAAGATTTGTGGAGGTAAGATCCCGATAATTTGTGACGAGGTTTTTGAGGACTATGTTTTTGACGAAGGTTTAGAAAGTTTTAGCCTGGTTAATAATCAGGAAAATTTGACTTTTGTTTTAGGAGGGCTTTCAAAGACGTTAGCTCTTCCGCAAATGAAGGTGTCCTGGATTGTGGTGAGTGGCCCAAAGGATGATGTGCAGGAATCAATAAAGCGTCTTGAGATTATTGCGGATACATATCTTTCGGTTAATACCCCGGCGCAGAATGCTTTGCCGAAATGGCTGGGCTTGCGGAATGTCATCCAAAAGGATATATTAACGCGTGTCCGTCAGAACCGTGATTTGATTCTCGGGCAGGCATCTTCACATTTGTCTTGCCGTGTCTTGGACGCGCAAGGAGGATGGTATGTTGTTTTAAAGGTGGGGCAAAGAGATGAAGAGCAATTTGTTCTTAATCTTTTAGAACAGGATCATGTTTTTGTCCATCCTGGTTACTTTTTTGATTTTCCAGATGAAGGGTATATTGTTTTAAGTCTTTTGCCTTTGAGTGATGTTTTTGAAAAAGGGGTTACACGTATTTTAAATAATAGTTTCCCTGATTTTTTCAAGGGGAGTTAATTAATAATAATCAGTGAGTTACTGTTTAGGGCGAACAGTGCAAGGTATCCCGTGCTCAAACATCTCCGCTACGCTTCGAAACTGCGCGCGGAACACCTCGCACTATTCACCCTAAGCAGTAACTCACTGATTACTAATAATTAGAGGAGCAGAAATGGAAATAGGAATTGCAGGGTTGCCGAATGTCGGCAAATCAACATTGTTTAACGCGTTAACCGGGGCCGGGATTGCGGCAGAGAATTTTCCGTTTACAACAATTGAGCCGAATGTTGGAATCGTTCCGTTGCCGGATGAGCGGTTGAGAGTTTTAGCGGAACAAAATGAAAGTGAAAAAATAACACCAGCGGGAATCCGGTTTGTTGATATCGCGGGAATAGTTAAAGGGGCGAGCCAGGGCGAGGGCCTGGGTAACAAGTTTTTGGCGAATATTCGTGTGGTGGACGCGATTTGTCATGTTGTACGGTGTTTTCATGACGAGAATGTTGTTAATGTGGCAGGGGATCTTAATCCGGACGACGCCGCGGATACCATTGAGACCGAACTTTTGCTCGCGGATCTTCAACAGGCTGAACGTGCTATAGAAAGGTATCGGAAACCCGCGAAATCCGGTGACGCGGAAGCTAAAAGAAAGGTCGAGGCTTTAGAGCAGGCAATTGCCGGGTTTAATGAAGGCAAATCTGTTCGTGTGCAACAGGATTTGCCGGAAGATGTCGTTAATGAATTTCAGTTTTTAACAGCGAAACCGATTTTATACGTGGCGAATACAGGAGAGGGTGACCCTGACCCGGAGTTGTTAGGGCCTTTAGAGAAACGGGCACAAAAAGAAGGGTCAAGTGTCGTTACGTTGTGTACGAAGTTAGAGGCAGAGATCGTTGAGCTTCCTGAAGAAGAGCGGGCTGTTTATTATGAAGAAGCGGGGATTTCATCTCCCGGGTTAGCGAAGTTAGCTCAAGCGGGTAAAGAGCTGTTGGGGCTGGCGTGTTTTTTTACCGCCGGGCCGAAGGAAACTCGTGCCTGGCTGATTCCTCAAGGCACAAAAGCGGTTAAGGCGGCAGGCAAAATTCACACGGATATTGAGCGCGGGTTTATCCGTGCAGAGATTTATCCTTACGATAAATTGGTAGAGCTTGGGAGTTATCGTGCGCTTCAGGAAAAAGGTCTTGTCTCTTTAGAAGGAAAAGAGTATGAAATAAAAGATGGGGATGTGGTGTATTTCAGGTTTAATGTGTGAGGCGGTTAATGATGATAAATAGTTAATAGTTAGTGGTGAACGGGAAGAGGGAGGGGAATGATGGTTTATATTGCTCGGATTTTGTTATGTGCTTGTGCTGTGTGCGCGTGGATGGACATTGTTTCGGCAGATACGATTCATCTAAAATCTGGCGTTGTTGTTAATGGGCAGATTGTTGAGCAAGATGAATTGAAAGTTGTGGTGGATGTCGAAGGCACACAAATCCCTCCGGCCTCTCCGGAGCAATCTGTTATGCCGGAACAACCTTCGCCGACAGAAGAACCGGCACCTGATGCGCAACCGATAGAGCCTCCCTCCGGAAATCCACAGGACGCGTACAGGAGTTATTTGAGAGCCTTGGACAGTGAGGATTGGGATGAGATTAAAAAGTATATTACAAAAGCAAATGCGCAGGCAGCGGAACAAACAGGGGACGTAGCGGCAATGGTTCAGATGATAAAGGCGATGGGTGTTAAGGATCCTGTTGTTATTCATGCAGTTGTTCAAAAACAGCAAGCGGTTCTTATTGCTTCGGGTAAGGGGTTGCTTGGTGAGGCAAGAGGAAATATTCAATTGGTTGCTGAGGATGGTGTGTGGAAAGTTAATAAAGAACAATGGAAATCAAAAACAGATATGCGAAGGGCTGCTGCCGCACTGGCAGCTGAAGAAGCAAAAAAAGCGCAAGAGGCTACAGATGAAGGTGAAGAGATGGTAGAGGATGAGGCACCTGAAGAAGTAGTACCTGACGGTCCAGCGCAGGCTGATGTTGAAGAAGGGGTCAAAACCTCTGCTCAGGAAGAGAGCGTTGAAGAAACGGAACCTGCTTTAGAAGGCCAAGAAGAGGCGCAGCCAAAAGAAATGACGAATGAAGAGCACAATGAAGCTATTGCCCGCTGAATTCCTGGAACGACTAAAAGATATCTTGCCACCAGAGAATTTTGACTCTGTTGCCAGCTGTTTTTCCTGCCGACCGGTAATAAGTGTCCGGATTAATACGCTTAAAATATCCATTAAAAAAGCTGTTGATGTATTAAAGAAGAGCGGCATTACGTTCAGGCAGGTCCCCTGGTTTAAAACCGCTTTGGTTCTGGAAGGAGTAACGCCGGAAGCTTTTGGCCAGATGAATTTGGTGCAGGAAGGGATGTTGTATCGTCAGGGGTTGTCGAGTATGCTGCCTGTTGTGGTTTTGAGTCCTCAGCCTGAGGAAAAAGTGCTTGATATGTGTGCCGCGCCGGGTAGTAAGACAACGCAAATGGCTGCTATGATGCAAAATCAAGGCCAGATCGAAGCGGTTGAAGTGGTGCGGAACCGTTTTTATAAATTAAAGTCTGTGCTGTCGTTGATGGGAGCAGAAAATGTTGTTCCGCGATTAATGGATGCCCGTAGGTATCGCGCGAGAGAGGGGTTGTTTGACAAGATTTTGGTTGACGCGCCGTGCAGTAGTGAGGGACGGTTTGATCCAAATAATCCAAAGACTTATCGATATTGGAGTTTGCGGAAAATCAAGGAGATGGCGCATAAGCAAAAAGGGCTGCTGCTTAACGCGACACGTTTGCTGGCTCCGGGCGGGGTATTAGTTTATTCGACCTGTACTTTTTCTCCGGAAGAAAATGAAGGGGTAGTCAGTTGGTTGTTGCGTAAGGCGCAAGGGGCTCTCGAGGTTGAGAAGGTTGAGGTCGACGGCATTGCGTCTTATCCGGCAAAATGTTGTTGGCAGAAAAAAGAATTTAACCCGCGAGTGGAGAAATGTCTTCGTGTTTTGCCGGATGATTTAATGGAAGGGTTTTTTGTAGCCAAGATAGTTAAGCATGGTTAAAGGCTTGCAAAGCCTTTTGATTTTGGTAAGATGATAAATAATAATTATTGTCGTTTTTTATGTCGAATATTGCGTATTCCACAAGAAGTGTAAACTTGATTTTAGAGCGTAGAGGAGAAGATAATGAGGCAGAGACCTGAATGGGATGAGTATTTTTTGAAATTAGCCATGTTGGCTTCAGAGAGGGCTACGTGTCCGAGGATGCATTGCGGATGTGTTTTAGTCAAGGATAAGAACGTTATTGCGACAGGGTACAATGGATCGATCCCGGGGGATGATCATTGTGAAGATGTCGGGTGCCTGGTTGTTGATAATCATTGTGTGCGTACTGTGCATGCTGAGATGAACGCGCTTTTGCAGGCAGCACGAAAGGGGCATTCGGTTGAGGGTTCAACCGCATATGTTACGAATATGTCGTGCACGAATTGTTCAAAGGCCTTGATCGCGGCCGGGATTAAACGCATCGTTGTGTTTTCAGATTTTCATGATACGTTAGCTACGGATTTCTTCACGAAGGCTGGAGTTAAAATCGACAAGATTGCTATGCCGCCGAAAGAAATTGATTATGACATTAAAAATTATTCATCAGCAAAATTGTGATAAATCAGTGATGAAAACAAAGAACCCTGTTGCCTAAACGCTGCAGGGTTTTTTTATCAGCGAAATGGAAAGAGTTAAAGGATGAAGATATTTTTTATTTGTATTATTGGAATCGCGGGGCTGGTGGCTTATGTGCGCTTTATTGAAGCGACAACTGTATTTTTGCCGTCGCGCCAGATTCTTGCAACACCAAAAGAAGTGGGGCTTGCGTATGAAGATGTTTTTTTTCAAAGTCCGGGCTACGTGCCTTTAAACGGATGGTTTGTCCCGGCAGGTGATTCTCCTGAGAAGCGTTCAACGTTATTGTTTTTTCATGGAAACGCGGGGAATATCGGTGACCGTATCGGAAAAATCGCGTTGTTTCATCAAATGGGGTTGAATGTGTTTATTTTTGATTATCGTGGTTATGGAAATAGCCAGGGCAGCTCATCAGAGAAAACCATGTATTTAGACGCGCAAGCGGCATATGATTATCTTATAGCACGTGAAGATGTTGACCGGGAAAGAATCATTAGTTATGGCGTATCGCTCGGTGGCGCGGCAGCTGTTGATTTAGCAGTCCATCGGGATATCGCTTGCCTTGTATTGGACTCTACATTTACGTCAGCGGCAGACATGGGGAAAATTATCCTGCCGATAATTCCTTCTTTTTTGTTAAATATTAAGCTGGACTCCGTATCGAAAATTAAAGATATTGAAGCGCCTAAATTGTTTATTCACAGTATCGACGATGAGATGATTCCCTTCGCTTTGGGCCGGCGGTTGTATTTTGCTGCATCAGATCCAAAAGATTTTTTGGAAATAAATGGTGGCCATAATGATAATGTGGCTGTTTCGCAGCGCGCGTTTACCGGAGGGGTGAAGGCTTTTTTAAGAAAATATAATTTTATTCGATAAGAGGGTTGGATGAGAATGAAAGAATTTCTTCGTGTTGATAAAACAAAGATTTTGGCAGGAAAGAAGCCGGTTGTTTTAAAAGGCCTTAATCTTGGCGGATGGTTGATGATGGAAGGCTATTTTATGCATTCCTTGAATATCGCTGAACAGGTTTTTAAAAAAGATTTTACAGGAAAATTAGGCCCACAAGAATTAAAGAAGTTTGAGAAGGCATTCCGGGATCACTTTATTCAAGAAAGTGATTTCGCGAAAATTTCTAAAATGGGATGTAATTGCCTGCGCGTCCCGTTTAATTATCGGTTAATTGAGAAGAAAGCTTATCAATACGATAAGGCAGGGGTGCGTTATTTAGACGAGGTTGTGCGTTGGGCCAGGAAATATAAGCTGTGGATTATCCTGGATTTGCATGCGGCCCCTGGCGCGCAGAACCATGACTGGCACTCCGATAGCTTGGGGCAAGCTGAACTTTGGAACAAAAAAAGTTTTCAGCGTCGAACGTTATCGTTGTGGGAATTTCTAGCGGACCGGTATAAGGACGAGAAAGCAATTGCCGGATATGATGTTATTAATGAGGCGGTTGTCGGTGATGTAAAGAAGCTGAATCAATTTTATGCGCGGGTTATTAAATCAATCCGGAAAGTTGATAAGAATCATATCTTGTTTATCGAAGGAAATAATTGGGCCACGGATATTGCGTGTTTGGATGATTTTGATGACGATAACCTGGCATTAAGTATCCATTTTTATCAGCCGTTAGATTTTACGTTTAATTTTGTGCCGCAGTTGTCGTACCCTTTAAAAGGTTTTCATAAAGCAACGATTAGAAAGATGGTGCAAGGGTACGCGCGTTTAGCAAAGAAACGGGCGCGCCCTGTTTTGGTGGGCGAGTTTGGGGTAAATGCCAGGGCAGGTTTGTATGGCGAAGATCTATGGCTTAAAGACACACTGGCGTGTTTTGAAGAAGCGGGTTTCCATTGGACGTATTGGACGTATAAGGCGGTTAAGAATTCTGTTTTTCCCGATGGAGTTTTTAGCTATCGGGGTAACCCTCCGTGGGTTAACCGTCCGGGGCCGAAGTTGGGTTGGGACAATTATGCGGAGTGCTGGCCAAAGCAAAAAAAAGAGATGGCCTCTTCCTGGCAGACAAAGAGTTTTGCTGAGAATAAGGAAATTTTGAAAGTTTTAAAAACTTATTTATGAAAATTACAAGCACAGCTAACCAGAAAATCAAGCAGGTTGTTAAATTACGTAACCGTAAAGCACGTCAGGAAACAGGATTGACGGTCGTCGAAGGGGTGCGGGAGGTGGCCCGCGCGCAAGAGGCAGGTGTGCCTTTGCCTGAAGTCTATATTTGTTGTTCTCTTTATGCTGAACATGATGGGCAAAAACATTATGATGCGGTTGTTCAGGAGTTAAAGGACAAAGGGTCTGTTGTTTATGAAGTGAATGAAAAGGTTTTTGAAAAAATCGCGTTTGGTAGTCGTGTGGAGGGAATTTTAGCGTTAGTAAAAGTTAAACAAAGAAAATTAAGTGATCTTAAGACGAAAAAAGATCCTTTTTTTGTTGTTCTTGAAAATTTGGAGAAGCCGGGTAACCTGGGCGCGATTTTAAGGACGTGTGATGGCGCGGGGGTGGACGGGCTTATTGTGAGTGATACAAAAACGGATATTTATAACCCGAATGTTATCCGGGCAAGTATAGGTGCTGTCTTTGCTGTGCCTGTTGTGCAGTCTTCGCCGGAGGAGGTTTTGTCTTTTTTGAAGAAACATGCATGCCGGATTGTGGCAACAACGCCGCAAGCAGAAAATGTTTATACACAAACGGATTTAAAAGGGCCGGTCGCAATCGTGCTGGGTAGTGAGCAGGAAGGGTTAGATGCTTTTTGGTTGGACAATGCAGGCTTGAAGGTCAAGATTCCGATGAAAGGAATCGCAGATTCACTTAATGTTTCGGTTACAACAGCGGTGCTGGTTTTTGAGGCCATCCGGCAGCGGAATTATTAGTGATGCATTTATGGAAGTAGAAAATAAAATTCGTCTCCAGGTTTTTCTCTCCCGTAACGGGGTTTGTTCCCGCCGGAAAGCCATGTCTGTTGTTCAGGAAGGGCATGTTTCTGTGAACGGCAAGGTTATTGTTGAGCCTTCAACTCCGGTTGACCCTAAAAAGGATAAGGTGTGTGTGGATGGGAAGGTGGTTGATGCTAAGGGATATGTTTATCTGATGTTGCATAAGCCATCCGGTTGTGTGACCACCAAAAGTGACCGGTTTGCGGATAAAACGGTTTTGGATTTATTGCCGAAGTCTTTGCAATATGTTAATCCTGTCGGACGATTAGATAAAGATACGGAAGGTTTGTTGTTGTTGACGAATGATGGGGATTTGACGAATAAGTTGACGCACCCAAGGTTCCATGTTGATAAAACATATTTTGTTAAGATCAATGGAAAACTGGAACCCCGCGAGATCAAACGCTTGGAAAAAGGCGTTGTGCTTGAGGGAAAGAAGACTGCGCCGGCCAAGATTAAGAGTATTAAAACAGTTGGCAATCAAATGACATTTTCGATGACGATTCATGAAGGCCGTAAGCGTCAAATCCGTTTGATGTTGGAAGAGGTCGGCCACCGTGTGATATATTTAAAACGCATTGTCCAGGGCCCCCTTAAATTAGGGCAGCTCCCGAGGGGAAAGTTTAGGGCATTAACACAAAAAGAAGTTTTGCTTTTGAAGAATTTATTGTAAATTTTTTTACAGTATAGGAAAGTATAAAACAGACAACCATACTTTCCTACACGTCAGCTAAAGAAGACGTGAGCTTACAAAATTAAAAGGCGAACTTTCTTGTGGCACGAGCCACGGGATACGTATTTTATGATAACAATAACAAACCTGTCCAAAAATTTTACGCAACGAACATTATTTAAAGATGTTAGTTTAAGTATTTATCCGAAAGAGCGTATTGGGTTAACCGGCCCGAACGGTACGGGAAAAAGCACGCTTTTTTCGATTATCCTCGGGGATATGGAAGCAACCGGAGGAGGTATCCAGAAACAAAAGAATTTAAATATCGGATTTTTGCCGCAGGAAGCCAAATTTAAATCAGAGCAAAGTGTTTTGGATGAGGTCACATCAGGCGACATGCGTATTCAAAAACTCCTTAAAGAAAAGCATAAACTCGAGGAAGACAATAAAGCCGACAGCATGCGTTACGGCGATGTGCTGCATGAGCTGGAGCAGTTAGGTATTTATGATTTGGAACATAAGGCGGAAAAGATCCTTTCAGGTTTAGGTTTTAAAGAACAGGATTTTCATCGTCCGATTATGGAGTTGAGTGGTGGCTGGCAGATGCGCACCCTTTTAGCTAAACTGCTTGTTTATCAATACGACTTATTGCTTCTAGACGAACCTACCAACTATCTGGACTTGGAAGCAACGTTGTGGTTGAAGGATTATCTGTCCAAATATCCGGGCACATTTATTATTATTTCCCACGACAAGATTTTCTTGAATGATGTTACGAATTATACGATTCTCCTTGAGAATGGGCAGATGAATAAAATCAAGGGAAATTATCTGGAGTATGAGGAGCAAAAAGAGATTGAGCAAAAAGGCCTTGAACGGCGTAAAAAAGTTGTGGACAAAAAGCGGCAACAGCTGGAGCGTTTTACGCAGCGGTTTCACGCGCAACCTAACCGCGCGGCTGCGGTACGCAATAAGCGCAAGATGATAGAAAAGTTAGAGTCGATAGAATTAGCTCAGGAACATAGAAGTATTAAAGATTTTGAGTTTCCGCAAACCGCGCCGAGCGGGTATAACGTTGTGGCTGCTGAGGGAGTGAGTAAGGCGTATGGCGATAAGCAGGTTTATAAAGGTTTAGATTTTGAGATTATCCGCGGGCAGAAGGTTTGTATCGTCGGGCCTAATGGCGCGGGGAAGTCGACACTGTTAAAGATGCTGGCAGGGGTGGTTAAAGAAGATGAAGGAGTTATTAAGTTAGGGCATCAAGTCAGGCGTGGATACTTTTCGCAAACACGGTTGGATGTTTTAAGCCCTAGCCGTACGGTTTTAGACGAGTTGGCATCCGCGGTTTCCGGAAGTTGTCAGGCGGTGACCATGCGCAGTTTGTTGGGGTTATTTAATTTTCAAGGGGATGATGTTTTTAAGTTTGTGAAAGTGCTTTCAGGAGGTGAGAAGAGCCGGCTTATTTTAGCGAAACTTATTATTAATCCACCTAACTTTACGTTGTTGGACGAGCCGACGACTCATTTGGATATCGACGGGGTTGAAGCATTGACTAAGGCGTTTAAGCAGTATGAAGGCACGTTGTGCTTTATCAGCCACGATTTGTTTTTTGTGCGTGAGATCGCTGATACGATTGTTGAAGTAGATTTTGGAAGATTGAAAATTTATCCTGGCGGGTTGGATTATTATCTGGATAAAAAGTCAAAAGGTGAGACTTTAACGCAACAAGCTGAACAAAGGAAGAAAGACGATAAAAAACAGCAACAAAAAAAGAAGAAAAAGGATCGGGAGGAAGAGAATCTAAAGATACACTCAGCACAGAAGCAACATAAACAAGCCAAAAAACGTGTTTCAGCGATTAAGAAGGAGATTGAGAAATTAGAGAAGCAGATGAAGGAATTGGAAACAGAAAGTTATGTGAAGTCGCGTGTTTTGTCAGATTCTTACGGTAAGGATCCGGAGTTGCTTAAGGAATATGGAAAGCGGTTAAAACAGATTCCGAAGGATCAGCGGGATATTGCCGCGCGGATTAAAGGGCTCGTTGAAGAGAAAGACAGGATTAGTAATTAGGTGTGGGAATAAAGAAAAAACCGTGATAGCGTTAACTAAGAACTGGTATAATAATGCGTCTTTTAAGATTTTTTTGAATTATTTTCAGGGAGATGAAATGATGCGGCAGATGGCGTTTTTGATGATCCCTGTTTTGATTTTGAGTGGGTGCGCGAAGGTGGCCCATGTGCAGGAGATGCTTATCCTTAAAGCGTATTCTGATAGTGGGGAAGAAATGGACGCGTTTGTTGCCGAACAGGACGCGAAGTTTGAGAAACTGCTCGCCTTAGCCAAAGAAGATAACCTGAAAGCGTACGCGCATCAGGATTTGTTTTTAAAAGATTTTGGGAACCCTGTTTTTAAGAGGGATGTTGTGCGTGACGGCCGGGAAAATGTACTTTGGCTCTATCGGTATGCTATGCAATTTAAGGGTTCGCCAAAAGTTTATCTTTATTTTGACAAGAAAGGATCTTTAGTGAAATGGGAGTTATATGAAGGAGAATAAGAACTAAAACGAAAAAGGATTTTAGCGATGGCGCGTTCTTCTAAAAAAGCTCGAAAAAACAAGATGGATCCACGTCAGGTGAATTTGGGAGGTGAATCTCCTAAAAAGAAAGAGAAGGATTGGTCATTTGAGGATATCGCGCGTTCAAAACTTCGTCGACGATAGATGGATGTTATGACAAGAACGGCCAAAGTAACGTTAAAAAAGATTTATCAGAAACTTTACGCGCATTTCGGGCCGCAGCATTGGTGGCCCGGTGATACCCCGTTTGAGGTCATTGTGGGCGCGATCTTGACTCAGAACACCAACTGGGCCAATGTTGAAAAAGCAATTGCTAACCTTAAAAGAGCCCGGGCCTTAACCCCTCAAGGCCTTAAAAAAATTTCCACACAAAAATTAGCGACCCTGATTAAGCCTTCCGGATATTACAATATCAAGGCGAAACGGTTAAAGAATTTTATTGCCTTTTTATTTGAAGAATATGACGGGTCATTAAAGAAAATGAAGAAAGAGCCGGTAGCTGTTCTTCGTAGAAAAGTTTTGTCAGTTAACGGGGTGGGTCCGGAAACAGCGGATTCGATTCTTTTGTATGCCTTTGGCAAGCCGGCTTTTGTTGTGGACGCGTATACCAAACGTCTTTTATGCCGGCATGAGGTGATCGATGAAGATCTTGATTATCACGCGATACAAGACCTTTTTCATAGATACCTTGAAGCAGACGAACAATTTTTTAATGAATACCATGCTTTGATCGTTCGTGTCGGGAAAGAATTTTGTAAGCCTGACCCGAAGTGTTTTGCTTGCCCTTTAAGTAAAAAAGGCATAAGGCTCTTTTGTTGAAAAGAGCCTTATGCCTTTTTTCTGCGTAGTTGGAATATTAATTAAAAAGAAAATCAGAGTTAGCGCGAATAAAATCTTTCATGTTCTCGTCGAAAGGGATAAAGATGTTGTATTCAGTAGTTGTCTCTTGTTTCTGTGATTCTGAAATTCTGGCCACCTTGCTGTCAAACTGGCACTTTAACCGCGGCGAAAAAAGTTTGCGGGGTTTTTTTAGTTTGAGAGTCACCTCCGCGGGAAGGCTGCTGTCAATGGCGCGGGGAATTGTGCAGGAAAACCCTGCCAGGCTGATATCGTTGGTATATGCTGTGATTTCGGACGAAGCTGTTTTAAGGCGCAGGGGGAATTTGTGGTAAAAACGACGGTGTGCTCTTTTTTCTGAATAGTTTTTTTTGTCTTGAAAAGCAAGCCAGGGTTGGCCGTAGAGTCTGATCCAGTCAAACGCGGCTGTGGCAAAACCAACTTCATAGCCGTTCTTTTCGCTCTCCAGCCATTTATGTTTGCGGATTTCGTTAAGCGCGTTTTTATCTTTAAGATAAGAATATTTTTGTGACATATATGCTCCTTTCTTTAGGTGTATGTGGAATTATAATAATTTTATTTTTTCAGTCAAGATATATTCCAATTGATTTTTGTTGTTAATCTTTGATAATCAGAATGTTGCGCGGGCGTGACGAGTATCTTTACAAAGCCAGGCCAGATCGATATAATGAACACACTTAACCTGGGAAATATTAATAAATATATATCAAGGGGGGACGTATGTATCCAACATGTCCGATTACCGTTAGCGAGCAGGAAGCAGCGATGTGGGTTGCGGGGATTAAAATTTTTTTGGTTGTTTGGATTGTTTTTGTTCCTATCGCTATAACTGCCCGATTAGAGCAGATTATTAAAATTTTAAAAGAGAAAAAGTAGTTTGTGATGAGTCATTTGGTAAGGGAAGTTTTTTACAGTATAGGAAAGCATAAAACAGGCAGCCGTGCTTTCCTACACGGCTGCATAGAAGATGTGAGCTGGTCAAAAATGAAAGGCGAACTTTCTTGTGTTGTCACGTGTTATTGCGCATGTTGATCTGGATGCCTTTTTTGCTGCTGTTGAACAGCGGGATAACCCCTTTTTGAAAGGGAAACCTGTTGTTATAGGCGCTGATCCCAAAGAAGGAAAAGGCCGTGGCGTTGTTTCAACCTGTTCGTATGAGGCCCGCCGGTACGGTATTCATTCAGCGATGCCGATTTCGATCGCTTACCGTAAATGCCCTCACGCGCATTTTTTACGTGGGGATATATCAAAATACAAGCAAGCTTCACGAAAAGTTTTTAAAATATTTTCTGATTTCACTCCGCATGTTGAACCGATTAGTATTGACGAAGCATTTTTAGATATTACAGGAAGCTACCACTTGTTTGGCAGTGCTCCCTCCGAGACAGGGGTTCAATTAAGACAAAAGATTAGGGAACACGTCGGACTGACAGCTTCTGTCGGTTTAGCGCCTGTTAAGATGGTGGCCAAGATCGCCTCGGATTATTGTAAGCCGGATGGGTTGTTAGAGATTAAAGAGGGCGAGGTGCTTGATTTCATTCATCCTCTGGATGTGGGAAAGCTTTGGGGCGTTGGCCCAAAGACACAGCAATCCCTGAACCAGCTGGGCGTTGTAACGGTTGGGGATCTGGCAGAGATTTCTCAGCAAGATTTGATCCGGCGTTTTGGAGAGCATGGCCGGCATTTGTATTGTTTAGCGCACGGGATTGATTCTCGGGAAGTGGTTGAAGATGAGGAAATCAAATCAGTGAGCCACGAGCATACGTTTGAACAGGATACGCGTGATCAGGAAGAGATTGAAAAGGTCTTTTTGAAATTAAGTGAAAAGGTGTCAAGGCGGCTTCGTCGATATGAATTGGCAGGAAAAACTATTACGGTTAAGATCCGTACAAAAGGATTTCATACTTCAACACGCGCGAGTACACTGAGTGAGAGGACAAATTATACGGATGTGATTTACAGGAAAGCGCGGCAGATTTTTAGGGATTTTTATCAGCCCGGGATGTGGGTACGGTTGATTGGTGTGAAGGTGAATAATTTTGAAGATCCGTATGTGAAGGACAGTTTGTTTGTGGAGGCTGGGCAGGAGCGGTTAGAAAAGGTGCACAAGGCGGTGGACGCGATTAAGGATAAGTTCGGAGAGTCCGCGATCCATCGGGGACGGTGAATCCGTGGCTCGTGTCATGTACCCTGTGGCTCAAAAAAGTGAAGTGTTTGAAAGCAGGTAATTTAACAATAGGGGGCGCAGGTGATTGTCCCTGATTATACCAGGAGACGGGATGAATATTGTGATTATTGTTGGAATTGTTTTAGGCCTGGCGTTTATAGTTGGGTTGTTTTTTGTGATGTCGCGGATTTTAAAACAGCAGGCCGAGGCGCAGGCTAATATTTTAAAAGACCGGGTGCGTGAGGAAATCAAGCTTAGTCAAGACCAGTTTTTGCAATTGGCTAAACAGCAGTTTGAAACTGAACAAAAACAAGCTGCGGGTGAATTGGAAACGCGTAAACAAGCGGTTGATAACACGGTTAAGAGTTTGAGTGAACAGCTTGATAAATATCAAAAGATTATGCGCGAGTTTGAACAGGACCGCACACAGAAGTACGGCAACCTTGAAAACGAACTTAAGAACGCGTCTCAAGCCACGGCTAAACTTCAGGAAACCACCAGTTATCTGAATAATGTCCTCGGGAATGTGAAATTGCGCGGGCAATGGGGTGAACGCATGGCTGAAGATATTATCCAGTACGCGGGGTTGCTTGAAGGGGTTAATTATAAGAAACAAAAGAAATTAGATAAAGCTACGACCAAACCTGACTTTACGTTTCTTCTTCCCGACGAGCATAAAATTAATATGGATGTGAAGTTTCCGTTGGATAATTACACTAAGATGGTGAACGCGGAAGTTGAGTCTGAGAAAGAATCATATCAAGATGAGTTTTTAAAGAATGTGAAAGAGCGTATTAAAGAAATTCAAAACCGTGATTATATTAACCCGGCGGAAAATACTCTGGATTTTGTGTTGCTGTTTATTCCTAATGAGCAGGTGTTCGGGTTTATTCAAGAGACTATGCCGGATTTGTTTGACGTCGCGTTGAAGCAGAAGGTAGTATTGTGCTCGCCGTTTACGCTCTACGCGATGCTTTCGGTTGTGCGCCAGTCATATGAGAATTTTCTTTATGAAAAGAATATTAAAAAGATTATCTTGCTCGTGGATGGTTTTAAAAAGATTTATGACCGGTTTAAGAGCCGGTTTGAAGACCTGGGGACAACTATTGGTAAAGTTGAGAAGCAGTATAGTGATTTATCAGAAAAGAGTTTTAAAAAGCTTGATGCCAAGATCCGGCATATTGATAGTTATAAAAAAGGTAGCGCTCTTTTGGAAGAACAGGAAGAGGTTGTTGAAATAGATGCCCCTGCCATGGAGGAGCCAGATGAACAGGCCACTGTTTAACATCTCAGGACTCAAGGATCGAGATGGCACGCCCCTTGTGGCGACTGCCATCTTTTCGAATATAGATTTTAAGCTTCCAGACGATTTTTGTGGGTTCTCACAAGAGCAGAAAGATTATTTGTCTGAATTTGGTGAATTTAGTGTTGCGCCGGAAAAAATTGTGAATATTCGGCAGGTGCACGGGGATAAGGTTGTGGTTATTAGAGACAGATCCCCGGAGGGGGATGTCCCAGTTGAAGCGGATGCGTTGGTCACAAATGTTTTGGATGTCGCTCTTGCTATCCGTACTGCAGATTGTTTGCCGGTTTATCTCTACGATCGTTTGCAAAAAGTGATTGGCCTGGTGCACGCGGGGTGGAGAGGAAGCCAGAAAGAAATTGTGCTTAAGGCAGTTGAGGTGATGCAGCGCGAGTGGGGAACAAGGGTAGAAGATTTGTCGGTCACGTTCGGCCCGGCAATACGCTCGTGTTGTTATCAGGTCGGTGCAGAATTTGAAGAAATTTTTCCCGATGCGATTCGGCGTGAAGGTGAGAGTCTTTTTTTAGATCTTGCGACGGTTAATCGCCAGCAGCTTATGAGTGTAGGGGTTTTTAAGGATGCGTTCCGGGAAATTTCGCAATGCACGTGCTGCGAGGAAGAATTCTTTTCTTACCGGCGGCAAGGTGAAGGCGCTGGGCGGCATTTGTCTCTTTTTGTTTTGAGGTAGAGTTGGAAAGGAGCGGGAGTTGTGACAGAAAAAAAGAAGTTTGTTGGTATTAAGATTTTTAGTGCGTTGATTATCATTACGTCTTTGATGCATATCCGCACCTTGTTTTTGGGAAAGCAATGGTATGGGCAGCTTTACCAGTTCTTGCCGGAATGGCTGCTGACACTGCGGTATTGTTTTTCGTGGTTTCAGCGGTTGTTGGGGTTGTTTGCCGCGATTGGGCTTTTGTATCGAAAAGAAATTTGCCGTAAGATTATTTTGGTAATCAGCTGGTTTACCATCGCAATGCTTTATTGGAAACATCCTTACGAGGCTTATAAAAATCATTCGATTATTTTAGACCAGAAGTATGGCCATCTTTTTCAGGCGATGGGAGTTGAGGGGATATCTTTTGAATCCTTAACAATGGCCAGCCTGATCGCGCAATATGCTTTTGATATCTTGTTTTTTGCCCCGTTGATTTATTATTTTACACGGCCCGCGGTTAAGGAGCAATTTTGTTAAAAGGCCAATATTATCAGAACCCGTATATATATAATTTTTTGACCTTCTTGAAATTATGGAAAGATTGTTCGCTGAGATTTGAAATTGCCCGGGCGAATGTCGAGGAGGGGCAGTCGGTCCTGGATGTCTGCGGAGGCACAGGCCGTCTTCGGGAATTTTTGCCGTCGGGGTGTTCGTACGCGTGTGTTGACGCGAGTTCAGGGTTTGGTCCTGCTTTGTTGAAGCAAGGCATAAAATATATTCAGACGGATTTGCATAACGGTGTAGACATTAAAAGGTTAAAGTCTGATGTTGTTATTATGGTGGTCTCGTTGTATCAGTTTCGTCATACTTCGATGCATGATTTATTGGAATCGTTTAAGGATATTGCTAAAAAGGTTGTTATTGTTGAGGACGTTTTGCCTCAGGGGAAAGTTGAGAAGACATTGAAAAAAAAGATTATTAATTATTTGTGCGCGGTAGAATATTTTCAACCATTAGAGTTGTTCTCGGCGCAAGAGTTCAAGGATGTTATGCGGGCTCATGGATATGTGTGTCAGGAGCATGGCCCGCGCTACGTTTCCGGGTGTTTTGTTAGTTAGAGGATTTAGGTATGGCAAAAATGATAATCCCGTGCGGGAAACCTTCGTTTTGGGGAAATGAAAAGGCGTATTTGATGGATGCCTTTGACTCGACGTGGATTTCTCGAGGGAAATATATTGAGCAGTTTGAAGGACAACTGGTGCAGGAACTTGACGCGGGGTTTGGAGCTGTTGCTTCAAGCGGAACAGCTGCTCTGCAGTTAGCGCTTTTAGCTCTTGGGGCCGGGCCTGGCGATGAGGTGATTGTTCCGGGCTATTCTTTCGCGGCGCCTGTGAATATGGTTATCGCTGTTGGCGCGACCCCGGTTTATGCGGATGTTAATCCTGAAACATGGTGTCTCGACGCGAGCCGTGTCGCACGATGCGTTACAGATAAAACAAAGGCGATTTTGGCGATCCATATTTACGGGAACATGTGTGATATGGATGCTTTGAAAAAGGTAGCGCAAGAACATAATCTTTATCTTGTTGAAGATGCAGCTGAGGCGCTTTTTTCCAAATATGCCGGGAAGTATTCCGGGACGTGGGGAGATGTTGGTTGTTTTAGTTTTCAGGCGACGAAAACCCTTACGATGGGAGAAGGGGGTTTTGTTGTTACACAAAACAAAGAATTATATGACAAGATGTTCAGGATGCGTAATCACGGAATGGACCCGGATAAACATTATTGGCATAAGGATACCGGGTTTAATTTCAGGCTTACGAATTTGCAGGCAGCGATCGGATGCGCTCAACTTGAAAAAGTTGATGAGATCAAATAGGCTAAAAAGAGAATTTATCAAATTTATGAACAGGAACTTTCGCGAGAACCCGGCATCACCCTGCAAGCATTTGAAAAGGATGTTGATCCTGTTGTCTGGATGGCAGGGATTAAGATCGATCCGGGTGTCTATCAAATGGGGCGGGATGGCTTGATGGAATTGTTGCAGGAAAACGGGATTGAAACGCGTCCGGGATTTTATCCTTTTCGTGTTATGCCGCCTTATTGTTCTCAACCTTTGCCTGTGGCCGCGGATATCAGTGGGAAAATTGTTTGTTTGCCTTCGTTTGGTTCTAGTATAGGAATTTCAAAGACTCC
>JAGLHE010000095.1 GCA_023143685.1 Candidatus Omnitrophota bacterium | reverse complement strand
AAATAATTTCGCAAAACTATTTTATAGGAACTTTGCCTGTTTTTTATCTATTCCTTCTGAATTTCAACTAACTTTAGCACACCGCCTGACGGCATGCGTGCGGAGCTTGCAGGTTTTGTTGTACATCTTCGTTGGTTTACGTTATTATGACTGCCATGTCATTCACTTCATTAGGATTATCTCAGGATTTATTGAAGGCCGTTTTATATGCTGGATATCAGCATCCAACGGCTATTCAGACACAGGCGATTCCGCTCATTTTAAAGGGCAAAGATGTGATTGCCGAAGCGAAGACAGGGACGGGAAAGACGGCGAGTTTTGTGTTCCCGATTTTACAGTTATTGCAGGAGTGTCCTGACCAAAAAAACAAAACGGTCAAGGTGCTTGTCCTGACCCCGACGCGTGAATTGGCGATGCAGGTCAGTAGCGCGATCAAGGATTATGGCCGGCTTTTAACCCATCCTTTGCGCGCGGCTTTAATTGTCGGCGGAGCGAATATTCATGTACAATTGCGAAGTTTGACGCATGGCGTAGATATTATTGTCGCGACGCCGGGACGGTTATTGGATGTGGCGCAGCGTCAGGACGTGGATTTTCAATTTCTCAAATTTCTGGTTATTGATGAAGCGGATAAGATGTTTGATCTCGGGTTTTCGGATGAAATTGAAGCCATTTTAAAGTTATTGCCGACCAAGAGGCAGAATTTATTGTTTTCAGCGACAATTGGCAGGAAGGTTAAGGCTTTGGCGCAGCGTTTTATGCCCGACGCGCTGGATATTAAGATTGAAGATGATGTCCCGACGGTTGAACGTATTCATCAGCGGGTGATCGAAGTCAATGCTGTTAAGCGAGGGCCTTTATTGCGTCACTTGATTCAGGCGGAACAGTGGCAGCATGTGTTGGTTTTTGTGTCACGCGCGCGGAATGCGGATATTATGGTAGCGAAACTTCGTAAGGCGGGTATTAAAGCGAAGGCCTTTCATGGCGGATTGACGCAGGCGCAACGGACGCATGTCTTAGCGGATTTTAAAAAGAAGAGGATTGATGTCCTGGTTGCGACGGATTTAGCGGCACGGGGAATTGATATTGATAAATTGCCGTTTGTGGTTAATTATGATTTGCCGCGTTCGGCGGATGTTTACATTCATCGTATTGGCCGTACCGCGCGAGCGGGAGAGTCAGGAACAGCTGTTACGTTTATTGGGCATGAAGACCAGGCGCATTTTGCCTTGATTGAAAAACGAACGCGGACACGTTTAAAAAGAGAGTCTATTGAAGGGTTTGAATTAACAGGGGAGCCTTTATCTAAAGGAAAAGGTCAGCCTCCGGTTAAGGGATTGCGTATGAGCAAAAAAGATAAGGCACGTGCTGCCGCTAAGAAAGAAGGATAGTATGAGTGAAGGATCAAAAGATTTTAAAAGTGTGGGGCTGAGTAAAGCGATCCGCGACAATTTAAAGGTGTTGGGTTATTTGGAAATGACGCCGATCCAGGAACAGGGTTTGCCGTTGATTTTAAGCGGCCGGGATTTTATTGGACAGGCTAACACCGGGAGTGGTAAAACCGCCGCGTTCGCGTTGGGGATATTGGCGAAGTTAGATATGGCAATGAAGAAACCTCAGGCCTTGATAATTGTTCCGGCAAGGGAATTGGCCGAACAGGTGACGGGTGAGACCCGCCGTCTCGCGCGGTTTGCTGAGAACACCAAGGTGCTTACCATGGCGGGAGGTGTTAAAGAACATCTCAAGGTTAAGTCCCTGAATCAGGGTGCGCATATCATTGTCGGTACGTTAGGCCGTATTCTTAAATTGGTGGAGTCGGGGGTGTTGGATCTTTCCGGTCTTAAGGTGTTGGTGTTAGATGAAGCGGATCGGTTGCTTGAAACCGGAACTATGAAAGATATCCATCGTATTGTTTCGTTTATGCCCATGAAACGTCAGACGATGCTGTTCTCCGCGACGCTTCCCAGCGGTATTAAGAAATTAAGTGAAACTTTATTGGAAGATCCTGCGCAGGTAACGATTGATTCGCAACATCAGTTGATTACGGTGAATCAATTATTTTTTAAAGTTACGGAAGAAGAGAAGCCTGACGCGTTATTGCGTGTGCTGGGGCATTATAGTCCAGAGTCCTGCCTGATTTTTTGTAATAGCCGCGTGGCTTGTAACACGGTCGCGAAGTTGCTGCGTTCGCAAAGAATCGATTCGTTGCGGATCCATTCGGATTTGGAGCAAAAGGATCGGACGTTGACGCTGATCAAGTTTGATAATCGCAGTTGTCGTGTTCTTGTCGCGACTGACTTGGCTTCACGAGGGCTGGATGTGAAGGATGTGAGCGCGGTTATTAATTATGATTTGCCAAGCGATCATGAACTTTATATTCATCGCATTGGGCGAACCGCACGCGCAGGACAGGAAGGGCTGGCGCTTAATTTGTATCTTCCGAAGGAACGTTCAAAGCTTAAGGCGATTGGCGAATATATAAAGATGGAATGTCCGGTTATGAGTCTGGATGAATTAGAAAAGCTTAAGCCCGTTGCTTCAAAACCTTTAATGACGACATTGTATATCAGCGGCGGGCGAAAAGATAGTATTCGTCCGGGTGACATTGTCGGCGCTTTGACCAAGGACGCGGGGCTTACGCGTGATGAGGTTGGAAAGATCCATATTCTAGAGGTCAATAGCTATATTGCCGTCACCAATGATAAAGTCGGTCATGTCATTAAATTTCTGAATGAGGGAAAGATCAAGGGCAAGAAGTTTAAGGTCGGTAAGGCGTAGAAAACATTATGCAGACGATTGATTTTAGTAAATTAAGACGAGATTTAGACGACGCGATCACGTACGCGGATTTTGAAACGGCTCGGCAATTATCTGAGGAGGGATTGGTCAGCGCGCAGCGCCAGGAACTGTTGGGCGAGATTATGTACTTTAGAGCTCAGCGAGAGATCCTTAATGAAGATTATGAAGAGGCGATTAACTGTTTAAGTCTTGCGATAAAATATAATCCGCGTGATGGGGCGGCTTATAACGATCGGGCTTTATGCATTATTGAGTTAGGCGGAAATGAAAGCCAGGCTCTTGCGGATTTTGATAAAGGGGTTGAAGTCGAGGCGGGTTACGCGTCTGTTTATCACAATAAAGGATGGTACTTAAATAAACTCGGTCGTCATCAAGAGGCAATCCCGTATTTTGAAAAGACGCTTGAACTTGAACCTGGTCGGGCTGTGACGTATGAGAATTTAGCTGACACTTATCTTAATCTTGGAGAAAAACAAAAAGCTATTGAGGCGTTTCAGGCGGCATTGCAATATTTGAAACCTTGCTATGTTGAGATTAAAGATCAGCTTGAGACGCGGATGAAAATGTTAATCGTGGAGAAAGGTGCCAGGTACCCCAAAGGGACAGGTTAAGGAGAAGGGAACCCTACTTATGACAAAATCAAAGAAGTTGTTATAATTATTTTTAACAAATAAATATATTATCCCCCCTCAGCGCTACCCCGTCGCAACCCCTTCCTGAAAGGATTCAAATGCCAAGAACTCCACGAGTTGTTATCCCGGGATATTTGTACCATATTGTTCAAAGAGGCAATAATCGGCAATATGTTTTTCAAGAAGAAAATGATTATATTCTTTACCTTAAGCGAATAGAGGAATATCGCAGAAAATATAATATTGATATTTTTGCGTATTGTCTCATGGGGAATCATGTGCATTTTATTATTCGTCCCCCCGAGATAAATTCCTTGGCTAAATATCGGGAGTTTTAATTGTCGTTGAAAAGCGCATTGACTCATAGTTTTTGTTACTGCATCCAGCCTGTTGCCTCAGTATAATGTTACCCAAAAAGGAGGTTTTCAATGGGAGCAGAAATACTGAGTAAATTAGCACGAAAAGAGTTAGTCGGTGTGATTCGCAAGAAGTATCACCAAGCATCAAAGGATGAAAAATCAAGCATCCTTAATGAGCTTACACAACTTTCCGGTTATCATCGCAAGCACGTAATTCGCTTGATGGGTAAATTAATGCCAGACAAATCGCCAACCGTAATTAGGAGCAATAAAATATATGATGAGGCGGTAAGAGATGTGTTGATTGTACTTTGGGAAACAGCTGATAGAATTTGCGGCAAACGATTAAAAGCAATCATTCCGGACTTGGTAAAAGCCATGGAGCGACACGGTCATTTAAATTTAGAATCAGCAATTCGTGAAAAAGTTTTATCAACTAGTGCATCCACCATCGATCGAATATTCCGACCAATTCGAAAGAGCACAGGTCATCGCAAAAAGAAAAAAAGAGTATTCAGGAAATTAAGCAAAGAAATTCCCACCAAAACTTCCCATGATTGGCAAAATTCAGAACCCGGATATGTAGAGATTGATTTTGTTGTCCACGGTGGCGGGTCAATGTCCGGTGAGTATCTTCATAGTCTTGTTGCAACTGATGTTTGTTCCGGCTGGACGGAAGCAGTATCTCTTTTAGCCCGGGAGCAATCTCTAACCGTTGAAGGATTAAAACGAATACAAATTCAAATGCCTATAGACATTTTGGGAATTAATTCCGATAATGATACTGCGTTTATTACTGACACATTAAAGTTATATTGTGAGCAAAGAAACATTGTGTTTACTCACTCTCGAGTTCATCACTCAAATGATCAGGCGTGGATTGAACAAAAAAATGGTGCTGTTATTCGCAAGATCGTTGGTCACGAGCGATTTTCTGGAATCATTGCCGGACAAGCCATGGCACAGTTATTCCAAATTGTACGTTTATATGTGAATTATTTTCAGCCATCGTTTAAACTTCTCTACAAGATTCGAGATGGTGCAAAAGTAAAAAAATGGTATGATTCTCCAGCAACTCCATGTGATCGTCTCTTAGCTGATAAAAGAGTGTCAGAGAAAATCAAAGAATCTCTGCGAATGCAAAAAGAACAATTAGACCCTGTAGAATTATTACAACGAATGAGACAAGGTCAAGCAGCATTGGCTGCATTAAGTGCCGGAACATCAAATATTGGGTCTAATCGTCAAAGCTTGGATCAATTCTTGTCACAGCTGCCACGACTATGGCAAGATGGTGAAGTTCGACCAACACATCGCAAAAGCGAAATACCTATTCGCTATTGGCGTACCCGTGAGGATCCTTTTAAGAATGTGTGGACCGATATCCTTCTTTGGCTTCAAGATTCGCCTGACAGCACAGCAAAATCTCTGTTTCAGCGATTAAAAGAGAAATATCCAGATCAATTTTCAGATGGACAACTTAGAACATTGCAACGCCGAGTTGGAGAATGGCGGCATACGATGGCTAGAAAATTAATTTTCAATAGAATTGATGATATCAACGATATCGCTGTTGTAGGAAATAATTCAAATTTACCACAAATATGTGATCAAAATAGCATCAGTTAGCTATCAAGCTACGGGTAACATTTTACCCTGAGGCAACGGGAAAAGTAATTATAATTGTCGTTGATCAGCCGGGTGTTTCGCATTAAGGCATAGCGCGGTTCGAACAGGGCTGTGTAGTTGACAAACTTTGTTAGTGCCCCGCAGCCCGTAAGGCTGATCATATATAGAAAGCAAGCAGCATCAAATGAAGCTGTCGTGTCGGTCGGGTTTGTATTTTTTTAAGGCAAGCGGCTGTTTGTTCGCTTTTAAATTTTGATGATGGTAGCATTGAAAAATGCTATAAATAGCATTGACAAATCATTTATCTATGCTATATTTAGCATAGATAGGCGATGATAATATGCTGTTTATAGCATAACATTTGGAGGCTACATGAACTATTGGGATAAAAAACTTATTAGAGAGCAGTTAGACAAGAAATTAAATGTCCTGAAGAATTTTGGTGGTTATATACCGCAACAGGGATGGATTAAAACAATTCGTGAGGTTTTGGGTTTATCTACTTCTCAATTGGGAAAGAAAGTCGGCATTGATCAGTCGCGTATTTCTCGATTGGAAAACGCAGAAAAAACTGGGAATCTTAAATTATCATCCTTACAGAAAATTGCTCAAGGTCTTAACATGAAATTTGTCTATGGTTTTGTGCCTGAGGATACTCTGGAATCTATGGTTAAAGATCAGGCAAAACGTATTGCTTTAAAACGAATGAAGATTTTAGATAATACTATGCGATTAGAAAAACAGGCCTTATCTGAAGAAGAAAAGAAAAAGGCTTTGGATGATATGATGGAGAAAATTTTAATTGATAATTTGAAGGGTTTATGGGATTAAATTATGGTTAATTTTGAATATTCAAGCGGAGCAACACCACTTGACCAGGATGAGATCGAAGGGTTAAAGTTAGGGCATATAACAACTCGTGATGAATTGAACCGTTTCGAGCAAGATAATATTAACGATGCTTTACAGTGGCTAGGCTCTCGTCGTAAGAGTGATATATTGACCGAGAAGTTTATAAGGAAATTGCATCAAAAAATGTTTGGTAAAGTTTGGAGGTGGGCAGGTGAATTTCGTAAGTCCGGTAAAAATATTGGTGTGGATTGGCACAAAATTCAGACGGAATTACATGTACTGTTGGGGGATGTCCGTTACTGGATAGATAATAAGACGTATTCTGAAGATGAGATTGCGGCTAGATTTCATCATGGACTTGTATGGATTCATTTATTTCCTAATGGGAACGGCCGTCACGCACGTTTGATAACAGATGTTTTGTTGAAAGAAGTTTTGAATAAAGAGTCGTTTACTTGGAATATTAGTAGTATTAATTTTGAAAATGAAGTGAGAGATTTATATTTGAAAGCGTTGAGACAGGCGGACAATCTTGATTACTCAGCTCTATTGGATTTTGTTCGTGCTGATTGGAAACAATAACATGATAGCAAGAAATTCCGGGGACACAATAGAATGGCACTGACTTTAATAAGTGGGGACGGACCCTGCTTTTGACAAAATCAAAGAAGTTGTTATAATTATTTTTAACAAATAAATATATTATCCTCCCTCAGCGCTACCCCGTCGCAACCCCTACATGCATGTGGTAATATTGGATTAATTAAATAATCGTACCCCGCAATTCTTTTGAATCGTGGGGTTTCTTTATGTAAAGGAGGGGGTGAACTGGTCGCAATTTGCGACTAGTTCAAGAAGATCCATAGATATCTGAAAAGTACATGGCCCTTTGATTTTTTTGCATCTTACTCAAAAATCGTTTACACTTAAAGTAAGAATGTATGTATAGCGTTTGACGATAAAGGCAAACCTCCGCCAGAAATCTTGGTGGACGCGCCAGGCAGTGTGGCGTGCATCGTAAGGTGGGGACGCAAAGCTATAGGATCCTATAATGGGATAGCCTGGCCACCGAACCAACACCGTAGAATCTCTAGGCCTAATCCTATTATGTTCGGATTAGGTTTTTTTATGATTTGTAAAATGGGGGCTTGGGAGAAAAGCCATGAAAGAAAAAATTTTGGTGATGGATGATGAGAGTGTGGTTGTCAGGGCCATCGGAGCGCGCCTGGATCGTGCCGGCTATAAGCCGCTTTTGGCGCTGGATGGGAAGGAAGGGCTTCAAATTGTTGAAGAGTCTTCCCCGGACTTAATCGTTACAGATATTGTGATGCCTGGGATCGATGGCTATATGTTTTGTAAGCGTATGAAGGCCGCTGAACGAACTAGGAATATTCCAATTGTTGTCTTAACCGCGTACCTTGATCGTGAAAAAATGTTTCGTGATTTGGGCGTTAATGAGTTTTTAACAAAGCCGTGTGACAGCGATACGATGATGGCGGCTTTTCGTCGTGCTCTTGAACAGTCGCGGATGAGTATGACGCACAAAATTGTTATGTTGCAAGGAAGGCTCTCCCCACAACTGGAATCCACCTTAAAACAGCTTTCGCGTAAGCATCCGGATGTGAAATTTTCTCATGCCCAAAGTGTCTATGATATGATCAATGATGCTTTGCGGTTGCGTCCGCAAATTATTATTTTAGAAGGGGCCAATGATCCCGGGGCGGCTAAAATTATTCAGTCTTTAAAAAGTTATGTTATTTTTAGGGATTTAAAAGTTTTGGTTTATGGTGAAGCGGATATTGATACGATTGAAAATAAAAAAGAACGCAAGCAGGCCGAAGAAAGAATTTCGTTATGTATTGAGGCTGGCGCGCAAAGGTATATCGGGCCGCTAGCAAAAATTGAAAATATGGAGTTTTAATAATGAATAATCGGGGACAGCGCCTTGTTGTCAGATATTTGGCCCGGAAATATTCGGCCCAGGCCCCGGAAGTCCATGAAAGGTAGTGCTCCGTTAGAGAAGTATCTCCGCGTGTTGCCCTTGGTGCGCAAGTCATGCTATAATCCTCTTTATGCCGAAACTCGTTGTAATACCTACAGAAATTTCATCTGCCGTTTATACCCAACTTCTTAAGTCTATCCGTCAAAAAATTCATAAAACAGAAGAAATCATTGCACAGCAGCGCGTTAAAACTTATTGGACGATTGGCCGAATGATGCATGTCCAGTTGGCTAAGTCCGGGATCCGTCAAGGCGTTGCGGCTTTATCTCGTCGGCTTTCGGGTGATTTGAATATTGACGAACGATCTTTGCAGTCCTGCGAGCAGTTTTATCGTGTTTACCCTAAATTAAATCTTAGCCTGCCGCTGACATGGTCACATTATTGTCGTTTGATCACGCTTGATTCTGATAAGGCGCGTCGCGTGTGGGAAAAACGCATTGTCCGCGAGAAGATGAGTTCCCGGGAACTAACGGTTCTTTTGCAGGAACAACGGGCAGCGCTTCTTCCTCGTCAGAGTTCAACGAATTTGCCTGTTCAGCGTGGCCAATTGTATCATTATCGTTTGATTAAGGTGGATACGGTTAATGACGCTAAAGGCGGGATCATGGTCGATTGCGGGTTTGATAATTATATTATTCCTCCGCCTGGCGACGGTAAATTGATGAATAAACGTATTGTCCGCTCGGCCTGTGATCAAGGCCGGTATGGTTTAAAACTTAGCAAAGTTACAAAAGCAGAAGTGTATACGTATCGAGCGATCATTGAACGCGTTGTTGATGGGGATACCCTTTTGGCGAGTGTCGATTGCGGGTTTGGCATTTGGACGCGCCAGTATTTACGTCTTAAAGGGATCAATTCACCGGAAAGTAAAACTATTGCAGGAACGCGTGCCAAGGATTTTGTTGCGGCTCAGCTTTCCAAATGTCCGTTGGTGGTTGTTAAGACGTATAAAACGGACAAGTATGACCGTTATATTGCGGATATTTTTATTCTTCCCAGAGAACCGGACGCGGCTATCGTCGCTGCGCAGGGGCAATTATTGAATCAAGTGATTTTAGAGCAGGGGCATGCTGAAATTTATCGGCCGTAACTTGTATTATCAGGGGCAGACATTGTTTGATGATGTTTTGGAAAAGTTGTAATGGAATGCCTACCTTTGATAAAGACGTAGATTAGTAGCGCTAGCTACAAGAGTTGCAATCATCAGTTAGATATCCGGCCGAAATTTATATGGAGTCATGAACAGATTTCCTCATTATTAGAACGTGTGTGTTAAGCTTGCCGAAAAAAAACTTTCATTTTCGTCGGCTGATTCGGGATAGGCATCGCCGATCATAAAATAACCGTATTCGAGGGTGAGGTTTAAGTCTGATGCTATCTGCCAGTCAATCTCAAAATCGATTTCTGTTCCGATATCACTCGATAGTTCGGTGGCCTCCGTATCGGATATACCTCCTTGGGACTGGGTTTTAAGAAAACGGTAGAAATTAAAGTTCAGCGCAAAATTACGCATATCCCAAAAACGTTCAAAAGGATTCAGAGAAAATCCCGCTTTGAACATATGCAGGTTTGATAACCTTGGGGAGAGTGCAAAGCCGGTATCGATATAGCCGAAATACAGAAAGTTTCTGTCAGTACCGGAGGTATTCCCGCCTTCGGTATCTGTTACGTTTGTGCGGTCTTTGTCGCCTGATCCGAAGGCATACTCCATGCGTATTGTCGGGTTTAAAGGGACGTGTGGCTTAAAGTGTAATTGTGTGCTTGCACCCCAGGCGTCGATGTCAGCCGATTTGGAGGAATTAAAAATTTGGCTTTCTCCCCCTTGTTTAATCAGCTCAACCCAGTAATTCCATTTGTCAGCAAAAATTCCTTTTGCGCCGAGGCCGTAGTATTCTGAGTTATAGGTAAAGTCGCTGGTTGCGCTTTCCGGGTAATCATTGCTCTCGTCACGTTGGACCAGGGCATAGCTGTAAAGTGTGTGGTTTTTAATTCCCGCATATCCCAGGCCTGCTCCGTAGAAGTACCGTTCCCCTTTTTTGTCAAAACCGGGGACACTTGTATCAATGTTGTCTTCGTGAGGAAGGGATTTGGATGCGAACGCGCCAAAGTTCCATCCCGGGATTTTGTAATTGAGCTGAATGCCATCGTGAACATTGCTGTAGGCAAGGCCTTGCCCGACATTAAAATACCGGCGGCCGACTTCAAGCCAAAGTGGGGTATAGTTTAGAATCCCGTAAGCGTAATCGACTTTTGGCCCTTCGATGTCATAGCGGGCGCCGGGGGCATCGCCGCTTCGGATAACATACAAGTCTTTCAGTCGAAGATAAAAGTAATGTTCCCTTTGATGGCCGGCATCTTGGGGTGGATTCAGGGTTGCCGTGAGCCACCAGCGCAGGTCAGTCAGTTGAGTATTGTTGAGTGTATCGGTTGTTGAACCGTCATTATCCTGATCATTAAAATCACTAAACCGGTAATTGAGCCAGCCTCCATATTCAAAAAAGAGCCTGTTCCACTCTTGTGTATGAAGCGATGCGGCCTGATCAAGAGCTCTTCTTTTTATCTCTTCAATACGTTGCGATTGCTGGTCGGCCCGGAGAGGGGTTGCTATAAAAATTCCAGAACCACACAAGATTAGAAATGTAATTATAATATGTCTCAATGTCATATTCAATTCTTCGTCTTCAATTTTACCGCAGATTGACGGCGTTCTAGATACTCTATGGTATTGATTAGCGTTAAAGTAAGCTCTTCTCCGCTAATCAGTTCACGCGGACTCCCTGTTGGCATAATGTCCTGATAGGCCAGCTCCTTAAGGGCATAACGCTGGCTTGCTCCAAATAATCTCAGGTGCATGCCCCCTTTGATGTTTAGTGCGTTGCATAGCATAAAGGCAATTTGACCTTTAGTGAGTAAGCGGTCAGGGTTAGATTGTTCTTTTATTAAGGGAAGATAGCTTCGATATTGTGTGAACTGATCGTCAAATGAAGGTAAGGTTGGAAGGTCACCGAGCAATAGTGCGATGATATATAATCCGTCCTGCCAGGTGGCATGCTTCTTTTTGATCAAATTGTTGAAATAATCATAGTCAATGGATGATAATCCGGAAGCGGTGGGCTGTTCGTCAGGCGCCTCCTTGATTTTTGCTTCAGTAGGCTGCAGGTTAATACGCTTTTTTTCCTCAATTCGCCGGTCATTGGTTATCGTGTTGGCTAAGGCTGTCAATGGGTAAAATGACAGCAGAATTAGTAGAATTAAGACAATATTTTTTTGAGGTATATTTGAAGTCACATTTAACCTGTTGATTTAGTTGAAGTTATGATGTTGTCATATACGTGTTGTTCAATTGCAAAAAATTTGTAAAGCCCATTGACTTGTGGCATACTTATATTAGAGATAAGTGTCGATAATAGCAAACCTTCCGTAAGGGAGCGACGCAAAGCTATAGGGTTCTGAATAATCAGGATAGCCTGGCTGCCGAAACACTCGAAATTAGCACTTAAAATTCTTGGCAGCATAGCCTGTATCCTCCAGAGGAAGCAGGTTTTTTTATTGGCACCTGTATTCAGTCGGTAGAAGGAGGTGAATGCTGTGAAATTTAAATGGATATTGCGATTATTTATTGCTGTCTTTATCATTGGTGGCCTAACGGTTAATGATACATATTCTGCTCCCAAGAAAAATGAAGTAAAAAAGGCCCGGAAAAAAGTAAAGGAGGCCGTACGTAATAGTGAAAAAGCCAAACGCAATAATACTGTAGTGAATACTAAGGCGTCCTCTGCAACAAGAGGGAAATCCATTTCAAAGAAAACTTTTAAGCAGCAGGTCACTGAGAGAAAACGCAATGAAAAAGTTTCTCGTGAGAATAAACCGAAAGTATCCAATAGACAAAGAAACTTACAGAAGAATCAGCGACACGTTCAAGGCAAAATTTTAAGAGACCTCGACTATTCCCTGAAAAAGTTGAACAATCTCAAGTTTGCCAATCATCCAAAGGATGACCGGGGGCAAGGCAATATGGGCAAGGTCGATATGTTAGACCCATATGGCTTTAGCAAGGATGACCGCATGGAACTCTACGGCAATCGCGGACGGATTATCCGTATCAGTGAGCCTGAACCCGTTCCCGAGCCGATACCACCAGAGCCGGAACCGATACCGCCACCACCACCAGAGCCGGAGCCAATACCGGAACCACCACCAGAACCGGAACCGATACCGCCACCCGAGCCGGATCCAGTTCCAGAGATCCCATTTTAAAGATCAGGGGGCATCCTGGATTTTAGAAAAGTTTCTGAAATTTCAAGGATGCCTCAATATATCTCGTCTCTGCACTAAACGCTTCAGGATGCGCGCTTGAGAGCATTTCTGTTTTATATTCCGGGACAAAATGAACCTGAAAACTGAGAAGGCTGTCTTTATTAACATGCCAATCAGTTTTTAAATCAATATAATAATAAGGTTTAAAAATGAAAAACCGGTCTCCCAGATCAACCAGAGAAAACTGATGGATGGTACTTTTTGAACGATAACCGGCTCCTAATCCTATTTCTACATTATCCTTTAATCCATAGCTGACATTGGCCTGTAGCTGATGATAATTTTGTGGGGGGACATTAGCCGGTGTGTTGGCTGTATTCCCTGAAAAAAAGGCGGCATATTCAGTCCCGGCCACAAAAAATTCTGAAGGATATAGATAAATATTATAGGGGTCCGCGATATTTTGGGTTCCGGAATCACTGTTTTTTTTAAGAGATGAGATATCTCTACGGAAAAGCAGAGAAAACGAGATTTGATTTTTAGCCAGTAATTGTTTGGTCAAAGGGGTTATCTCAGTCTTTTTCGGTGTTGATTCAGGTATACTGGCATATTTCCATTGTAATGTTGGTACCACATTGAAATATTTTAGCTTTTTATCCGGAAAAGTATTTACGGTTCCTCCTTCAACAAGCTGTCGGTAGGCAAGATTTTGATGGATAAAGGAGTAGTCCGACGAAAACAGCCATTCGATATTTTCTTTTTGTTTGAAGCGCACTTGCAGGGGGACTTCGAACGCGTTGTCGAATTTATAAATACCGTTTACTCCGGATTGAAGCCCGGAATCTTTGGTTTGGGAAAAGTCAAAGAGGTAGGTAAAGGGTGATGTGTAATTCAGCCCGCTTTCTATTTCTATCTTTGGAGTGAGGCCGTAATGCAATAAAACGCCTGGGGTAAAATGATAATCGGTTTTGTGAAAGTAGCGGCGCCTTTGCGTATCGCTCAAATGGAAAATAGCTGAGCGGGTGAGTTTGCCGTTTCGGTAGCGCAGTTGGCCCTCGACATTGAGTTGACGGGGTTCCATCATCGGCGAGCCAACTGTTGCATGTTGGGGGGAACCTTGATCTTGTTCGTTTGTTTTTCTGTTTAGCCAGCGCCAGCCAATTTTGATATCTTCATAATGCGATTTAAAATAATTGGGAAAGATCGGTTTAGTACCCCTAGAAGTGGCAAAGTTCCAGTACGTTTTGTATCTTTTTTCTAAAACATCCAGATACCATTCTGAAAAACCGCTACGGTACCTTGTCTGCAGGTTGAAATCATAGTGGTTGCGAAGTTTGTAAGTCTGAAAAGATGCTATCGTATTTGCATTATTTTCTGTCAGCCGTTCGTATCTGTCGGGAAAAGTGTAGTTGTATCCAAGCCGCGCTTCCCAGCCGTCTTTGGGAGAGGCACGAAGAACATTATTGAAACGCGTTATGGAAGGGTTTGATTCAAAATAATTAAATGAAGCGCTGCCGTGGTATCCCTGTTCCCACATTTGGAAATGGGAAATTTCAGTAGTCCATAGGAGTTGATCTTTGTCGATAATTTGTTGGTATAGGTCATCGAGTGTTGCTGTCTGTGCTGTCGTCGGGAAATAGCCTAAGTATCCGGTGAGGCCGAATATGAGAACGAGAATTTGTTTGCAAGACGATAGCTTGTACCTCATGACTTTTTTCCTATATTTATTTAGATCAATCAGGAAAATCAGGATTATCTTAACATGTAATGTGAGAGGACCAAAAGGAAAACCTCTGAAATTATTATTGTTGCTTTGCTGAAATGGATGAAAGAAAGTCAAAAGCCGGCACGGAATTCGAGAGGAAAAGTGGCTGGTGCTATTTTCTTCTTCCCCGGCAGGGCTTTCTCTGTTACAGTGTAGCCGTGGTAGTTGCTGTTTACCGGCTGTTAATCATTTATAATTAGAAATCAGGGCCGATGCCCGGGAAGAATCAGAAAAGGATCTGATTCCCATGTCAGCAACCGGAAATGCGCCCGAAACGGAAATGGAGTTTTTGTGAACAAATCGAACGCAGGGTTTTATCATATGGGGCTTGCCCCGGACATGTTGAAAGTTTTATATAAGCTGAAGTTTGTTACGCCGACACCTATCCAGCATCAGGCGATCCCCATTGCTTTGGAGGGTAAGGATATCATGGGTGTCGCCCAGACGGGTACCGGCAAAACCATGGCCTTTGGCATCCCGACCATTCAGCGTTTGGCTTCCGAGGGCGGGCAGGCTTTGATCCTGGTTCCCACACGTGAATTAGCCTTGCAGATCGCCGAAGCGCTGGAACCACTGTTAATTCCATTTAAGATGAAGAGCGTGGTATTAATCGGCGGGGTTAAGGTGTCCGGGCAAATCTCGGATATCAAATGCAATCCTGACGTGATCATTGCCACGCCCGGGCGGTTGAACGATCACATATACCAGGGCACGATTGATTTAGGCAGGGTGGCTGTGGTGGTTTTGGATGAGGCTGACCGTATGTTTGATATGGGTTTTGAACCGCAGGTCAAAAGCGTCTTGCGCTGTGTGACCAACAAAAAGCAGACTATGCTTTTTTCGGCCACCATGCCAGCGGATATTTTGAAACTTGCCACCAAGCATATGGAATTACCGATATCCGTCGAGATTGCACCTTCCGGCACGCCCATTAAAGATGTTTCGCAGGAACTTTTTATTGTGAAAGAGGCGTTGAAAAACGAGGTCTTAAAAATGCTTTTGCAAAAGTACCGCGGCACGGTGCTGGTCTTTACTCGCACCAAGCTGAAAGCCTCGCGCGTCACCCGCAACGTCCGCGCCATGGGCGCTAAGGTAGCCGAGATCCATTCCAACCGTTCTATGAGTCAGCGCAATCAGGCGATCACAGGCTTTAAGAGAGGGCGTTACCGCGTGCTGGTGGCAACCGATATCGCCGCCCGTGGTATTGACGTCAGTATGATCGAGCTGGTGGTTAATTATGATTTGCCTGATGACGCTGAAAATTACGTGCACCGCATCGGGCGCACTGGCCGGGCCGGTAAGGAAGGCCACGCGGTTACATTAGCCACGCCGACACAAAGCCACGATATCCACAAGATCGAAAATTTGATCAGAATGCCGTTGCCGCGTTCCGGGCAGACGCAATTCACCAATGCTGATTTTGACGACGGTGGTTCAGGGCCGACAAGGCGTCCGGGTGGGCGCTGGTCTTCAGGTAGGCCTAAAGGCAATCCGCAAGGCCCCGGCTTCAGATCAAGAACGGGCCGTGCGTGTAAGCGTAACGCTAAATAAAACAGTACCTGTTTTATTGTGTCCATTGTACCCGGCGGTTTTGGGCACTAATTAGACACCATTTAATTGCGCCGGGAGAAAATTAAAAAAATTTGCAAAAATATTTTCCGGAAATTATTTTTTCCCGTCGCTGTTCGTTGCCGCTGGTTTTTCTCATTTTACTTGACAAAGCAAAAAAAATAGGGCATACTTCTTGTGAGTAGATTAGAGAGGTAGAAATCTTAGACCGCATGGTAGAAGTATTTATCTTGCGGTTTTTTGTTTTTTTTGTCCTGTCGTTGTTTGCTCAAAGCTTGTTGAAAGGAGGAGTGAATAATGACAACAGGTACAGTAAAATGGTTTAGTAACCAAAAAGGTTACGGCTTCATTTCACCAGAATCAGGGGATGATGTATTTGTTCACCACAATGAAATTCAGGGTGAAGGGTACAAAACTTTAGACGAGGGCCAAAAAGTAGAGTTTGAAATTGCTGACGGTCCAAAAGGTGATCAAGCCAAAAATGTTGTAAAATTGTAATCCGTTAACGGCAATTTTATACCAAATATAAAAGCCCGTTATCCGTCGAGGATAGCGGGCTTTTATTTATGGTGCGCCCGGCAGGGGGAATTGTTAGCCGGATGGCATCGGTGGCGCATTAACCTGTTTCTTTTCTATTAAGAAATGGTATAATATCCATTTACAGCATCAGGAAATCATGAAATAATCTCCTGAACGGTTGTGAAGAGGTTGTGTTTTTCTTGTTTGGCTTTTTTACAGTATTAGGAAAGTATAAAACAGACAACCATGCTTTCCTGTACGTCAGCTAAAGAAGATGTGAGCTTGCAAAATTAAAAGGCGAACTTTCTTGGGGGAGAAAATTTTATGAATAGCTTGATTATTTTTATTGTTCTTGGTATTCTTGTTGCGATTATTTTTTTGAGCCGTGGTGCTTCAGATCTTCAGAGCAAACGAAAAGAATATTTAGAAGGAATTGCGCGTATCTTTGAAGCAGAGCTTAAGGAGATTGAAGGAGCAGAAAATTCTTTTCATATAGAATTTAAATATAAAGACGTTGATTTTGTTTATGAGGATCTGGAAGATAAGGGTGTGGAAGATAATGTTGTGTATCGGGGGTTCTTGAAAGCCAAATTGCCGATTAATTTGACGTTGAGTTTTACGGAAAAATCGCGTGGTAAAATTCGCGCAAAAATGGATACCCTTTCGGATTTGTCGTCTCCGTGGACAGAAGAAGGACAGCATATTATAGTTCCGAAGGTTTTGGAGAAATTCAGCGTTTACACGAATATGGCGCAGAAGGCAAATGATTTGCTGGCTGATGAACAGGTGTTTAAGGAGTTGGCAAGGTATCAGAGTGTTGATTCCCGGGGACATCCGGTAATGTCATGGGATATTCGTGGCGGGGTGATTTCTTTGCGGTTTCATTTTGGAAGCGGGCTTAAGCCAAGTTTGATGGAATTGCATGGGGATGTCGGAGTTATTGAAGATTATGTCCAGCGGTTGTTGATTATTATTAATAAAATTAAAATACTTGCGGAGAAGGATAATTAAAAGATGAAAAAACAATCGCCGTATGTTATTTTAGCAGCTTTTTGGATATTGTTATCAACGTCAACAGGGATATTTAATTTTATTGAAAAATATCCTTTGATTAAACAATATGTCCTGGCTTGTCCGGACAGCATGGCAATTTTTACACAGTATTCCAGAGTACAGGACGTCTTTCCTCCGGTGCTCTTGGCAGAATGGTTTTATGACATCTTGGCAATCTTTTGTGCTTTTGGGCTTTTTCTCTCGCAAGAATGGGCGCGACGTTTGTCGATGAAAGTCTTGGTGTTTTACTTTTTGTGGGTGTTGTACTACATTTATTTTTTAGTAAGGCCGTTTTTTGTTGCGTGTGTGCAATGGTATAGCCAGCAATTGGCGATTTCTCAAGAGATTGTTAAGCTGGGAGTGATTATTTTGATGGTTGTCCAGTTGATTTGGCCTGTGCTGTTGATCTTCATTTTATCTCACCCGAACGCGAAGTTTTCTTTTATATCAAAAAAATAATTTAGGATTAGTAGTATTTTAAAGAGCGCTATCTTATTGGTATTGTTGTAAGTTATATCTTTTTTGTTTTAAGTTCTGAAGGGAAAAATGCGTGTTGACAACAATTTTTTTTTTGTTATAATATCCGAATTAGCAATCAAGGGGAAAGAGTGCTAATTGTTGGCGTTGGTTGATAAAGAGTTGATGGAGGTTTTTTAATAAATGAGGAATAAAACAGCAGAGTCTCAAAGTAGAAAAGATATAGTCCTAGAGATTGTAGTGGGTGAATATATTAAAACTATCAATCCTGTTAGTTCGGGTCATATTGTACGGGCGTATAAGATCGGGTTGAGTCCTGCAACTGTGCGTAATATTTTAGCAGAACTTGAGCAGGAAGGGTTTTTGACACATCCTCATACATCGGCAGGACGTGTGCCGACTCAAACAGGATATCGGTATTATGTTGATCATCTTATGCATGAAATCAATCTCTTGAAAGAGGAAAAGGCACGCATTAAAGCTGAATATGAGAAGGAGGTTAAGGATTTAGAGGTGATTTTAGAGGCAACATCTCAGATCCTTTCGGATGTCACGCAGTATACCAGCATCATTTCTGTAGACGGATGGGGAGATAAGATTTTTTGTCGAGGGACAGGATTTGTTGTGGAATATCCCGAGACACGAGATTTACAGAAAATTCGTGACATTCTTTATGCTTTGGAAGAAAAAGAGAGGTTGTTAAAAATCATAAATCGTGATTTGGACAGAAAGATTGAGATCTATATCGGGCATGAGATCGCGAGTTCTCAGATTGAAGGGTGTTCGTTGGCGGTTTCAAGGTACCATTTTGATAAAGGGCCAAGTGGACGTATTGCGATTTTAGGTCCGACACGCATGGATTATCAACGGGTTGTTTCAACTTTAGATTATGTGACGGATTTGATGCAGAATATTTTCTAATATAAGGGTGTAAAAAATGAATAAAGAAACACAAGAAATCAAAGATTCTATTGAAGAAAAGGTGAAGAAGCCTTCTACGGAAAAGAAAAAAGATAAACATATTAAGATTAAAGAGTCGGAATATCAAAAACTTATTCAGGATGCAGCTGAGTATAAGGATAAGTGGATGCGTCTTTTGGCAGAATTTGAAAATGTTCGTAAGCGCAATGAACGTGAGAAAATAGAATTTGTTAAATATGCCAACGAAGGCGTGATCGTTGATTTTTTAAATATTTTGGATGATTTGGAGAGGTCTATTGCCGCGGCGAATGATCGCCATGAAGACTATGATGCCTTTTTGAAGGGGATCGAGATGGTCATGGCACATCTTTATGAAATGTTGAAAAAACATCAGGTCAAACCGGTGGAAGCAGAGGGGAAATCGTTTGACCCGCATTGCCATGAGATTTTGATGCAGGAAGAAACAAAAGAATATGAAGATAGTCAGGTCATAGAGGTTTTTCAAAAAGGGTATTGTTTAGGAGAAAAAGTTGTCCGTACCGCGAAAGTTAAAGTCGCGGTTAACAGAGAAGAACAAAAAGAACCAGAGGGACAGGAAAAACAAACAGAGCAAGAAGAAACAGGTGATAACCACTGATATCTGCGATTATCAGCTTTTTATCAGTGCTCATCTGCATTTAAAAAGATTTATATTTATAACAGGAGGATTGGAAAATGGCAAAAGCAATCGGTATCGATTTGGGAACTTCAAATTCAGCAGCAGCGGTCATGGAAGGTGGGCGTGCCGCGATTATTCCTTCAGCGGAAGGGGCAGGGGTGGCTTCAGGGAAGGCCTTCCCGTCATTTGTGGCATTCACGAAAGATGGCCAGCGTCTCGTCGGAGAACCGGCAAGGCGGCAAGCTCCGATTAACTCGGAAGGCACGATCTACGCGGCCAAGCGTAAGATGGGAACCAGCCATAAGTTCGCAGTTGCTGGTAAGGAATTTACTCCTCAGCAAGTTAGCGCGTTTATTTTGCAAAAGATTAAGTCCGATGCTGAAAAGTATCTTGGTGAAACCGTTGATGAAGCGGTTATTACGGTGCCCGCGTATTTTAATGATAACCAGCGTCAAGCAACCAAAGACGCGGGTGAGATCGCGGGATTGAAAGTTTTGCGTATTATTAATGAACCGACGGCAGCTTGTTTGGCCTATGGTTTGGATAAGGCAGGAAAAGAACAAAAGATCATGGTCTTTGACTTTGGTGGAGGGACATTAGACGTTACGATTTTGGAAATGGGTTGGGATGAAGAACATAAAGCATCAACCTTTGAAGTTTTGTCAACCAGCGGAGATAATCAGCTCGGCGGGACTGATATGGATAATGTTTTAATTGACCATATTACAGATGAGTTTAAGAAAGAAACAGGTATTGATTTGAAGAATGATAAAATGGCGTTTCAGCGTTTAAGAGAAGCAGCTGAAAAGGCTAAGGTGGAGCTTTCAAGCACAATTTCTACAGAAATAAACCTTCCGTTTGTTTCCGCTGATGCGAGCGGACCCAAGCATTTAAACTTAACAATTGACCGCGCCAAGCTGGAAAGCCTTGTGAGCCATATAGTAGACCGTTGCCAGGGCCCGATCGCGCAGGCTGTTAAAGATGCGGGCGCAAAATTAGGTGAGAATGTGAATGTGGACCGTGTTATCCTCGTCGGTGGCCCAACACGCATGCCGATTGTTCAGCAATTTTTGGAACGTGAGGTCGGTCAGAAGATTGAAGGCGGGATTGATCCGATGGAATGTGTGGCGATGGGTGCGGCAACCCAGGCCGGGATTATCAAAGGGGAGGCAAAGGAAGTTCTTCTTCTGGATGTCACACCTTTATCTTTAGGGATTGAAACATTAGGCGGTGTTTGCACAAAACTCATTGAGCGTAACACAACGATCCCGACCAAGAAAAGCCAGACTTTTTCAACAGCAGAAGAAAACCAGTCTGCGGTAACGATCAGTGTTTTGCAGGGAGAGCGGCAAATGGCTCGGGATAATACCGAGTTGGGCCGGTTTGATTTAGTAGGGATCCCCCCGGCACCGCGCGGAATTCCGCAGATCGAGGTGACCTTTGATATTGATACCGACGGAATCGTTCATGTTTCCGCTAAAGATAAGGGAACAGGCAAGGAGCAAAGTATCCGTATTACGGCTCCGACAAAACTTTCGGATGAAGATATTGAGAAAATGGTCAAGGAAGCAGACCAGTATGCGGAAGAAGATAAGAAAACGAAAGAGGAAGTGGAGTTGTTGAATCAAGCTAATAGCCTTGTTTACGCGACAGAAAAATCTGTTAAAGAGTATGGCGATAAGGTCTCGGCAGATGACAAAGCAAATATTGAAAAAGAGCTCGAGGCTTTAAAAGAAGCGATTAAGGCAAAAGATCAGGAGAAGATTAAAACTGGTATGGAGGCGCTTCAAAAGGTTAGCCATAAGTTGGCCGAAGAGATTTATAAGGCAACCGCGGCAGAGCAGCAAGCGGCCCAGGGCGCGCCAGGCGCAGACGCGCAGCCAGAGGCAGATGCGGCGCAGCCGCAAGAGGAAAAGAAAAATGAGGATGTCGTTGACGCTGATTTTAAGGCTGAGGATGATAATAAATAAAAAGGAAAAGTTGCTGGTTGCTGGTATCTAGTATCTGGCAAAAGCAGAAATTGTTGACCAGATACCAAATACCAGTAACCAGATACCAAAATTATGAAAAGAGACTACTACGAAATATTAGGTGTATCAAAGGGTTCGACTGTTGCGCAGATTAAAAAGGCGTATCGGTCATTAGCGTTACGTACCCATCCGGATAGAGTCCAGGAGGACAAGAAAAAAGAAGCAGAAGAGAAGTTTAAAGAAATCTCAGAAGCTTACGGTGTCTTGTCAGACATCCAAAAACGGAAAATGTATGATCAGTACGGCCATGCGGGGATTGATCAGCAATATACATCTGAAGATATTTTTCGTGGTGCTGATTTTGGCAGTGTTTTTGGGGATGGTGGATTGGGTGATATCTTCAGCCAGTTTTTTGGTGATTCCGGGTTTGATATTTTTGGTGGAGGGCAGCGACGAGGAAGACGCGCCCAAAGAGGCCGCGATATTCAGTATGAAGTCGCGATCACCCTGGAAGAAGCGTATAAAGGATTAGAAAAAAAGATCAAAGTTCCGCGTAATGAGCATTGCAGGGAATGCCAGGGCACAGGAGCAAAGAATGGGACTGCTTTGAAAACGTGTCCGACGTGTCAGGGCCAGGGCCAGGTATTTGTGTCGAGCGGATTTTTCCGTATGGCGCAGACGTGTTCAACATGTTCCGGCCTCGGAAAGAGCATCACTGAGATTTGTCAAAAGTGTCAGGGAAAAGGAGCTATGCGTGTTACGCGCAGCATTGATGTGAATATTCCCGCGGGGGTAGATAATGATACACGTTTAAGGGTGCGGGGTGAAGGTGAGGTTGGCAATGCAGGCCCGGGAGATCTTTATATTTATATCCTTGTCAAACCGCATGATAAGTTTCAGCGCGATGGCAGGGATCTTTATCTGGATTTGCCGTTGAGTTTTGTGGTCGCGGCATTAGGCGGAGAAGTTCCTGTCCCGACATTAGCTGGAAATGTGACAATGAAAATTCCGGCAGGTACGCAGAGCGGAAAAGTTTTTCGCTTGAAAGAAAAAGGCATGGTAGATATTCGCGGGCGAGGCCAGGGAGACCAATATGTGCGTGTGATGTTGAGTGTGCCAACGAAACTTTCAGGTGACCAAAAGAAGTTGTTGGAACAGTTTGCCGAGGTCAGTGGAGATAGCATTTATAAGCCGGAAGAAACGTTTAAAGAAAAAATCAAGAAAGTCTTTAAATGACGCAGGCCTGTGCTCATCTGCGTT
>JAGLHE010000094.1 GCA_023143685.1 Candidatus Omnitrophota bacterium | reverse complement strand
GTGCCGATGTCAGTTGGGAAAGTTTAACAACCCAACACGCTGAAACAGTTATTAAAGAAAATGAATCCAAAGACGATAAACCTAAACGTCTCGGCAGACCTAAGAAACAAGCCAAGCCTAAAAAACGCAGTACAACCGACCCGGACGCTTCGATGGCAACATCATGCAAGAAAATAATTGCAGAGCCATGCTATAAGCAGCATGGGGCTGTTGATGATGTTTGCGGTGTTATTGTTGATGTCGAGATAACAACCGGCCAAGTTAGCGAGGGCAGTCAGCTTCCAGATCAGGTAGAGCGAATCGAAAGTAATACAGGCCGAAAGATAGATACACTTTCAGCTGATGCCGGTTATGGAAACGGAAAGAATTACGAGTACCTTGAGCAGAAAAATATTGACACAATTATCCCGCCTAAAAATCCTGGCAAAAGAGGGAAAGGTATACCGCTAAGTGAGTTTAAATATGACGCAAAGCACAAGATCGTCAAGTGCCCCGGCAACAAAATACTTACCCCTAGAACAGAAAGCAAGCTGGGCGTGACCTACCGTGCAAAGGCAAAAGATTGCGACAATTGCAGGATGCGGAGTGCTTGCTTCGGTTTTGGTTCAGCTTCGAGAACAGTTGTAATAGTTAATGGATACGACGCTTTGCTGAGAGCTCGCAGACGACATAAGAAACCGGATGATAAATTCACTCGAACGTATAGCCGGCATCAGTGGAAAATTGAAGGGATGCACGGCGAGGCGAAAACACAGCACGGCCTAAGAAGAGCAGTCAGACGCGGCCTGGCCAACATGTCGATCCAGGCATACCTGACAGCCGCTGTGATTAATCTAAAGCGCCTGGCGACGTATGCAGGCGGCTTAGCAGGCGATTTTTTGACTTATTTTGCGAATATATTGGCCGTAATAACAAGCACAGTCGGCTTGAGAATGTTTTTAACAAATCGAACAAGAAATCTTAATTGGAAAATGGGCGGGTAACAAAATCAGGGCAAAAAGTCAAATGAGGGACTTTTTCAACACCCCCCGTGGACCTTAAATTTTCTCGGACATTAAATTTTCCGATGTAATAATCGTTTTAGCTTTAGTTTTATTATGCATTCTGTAATTCTTTCTTTAAATTATGTCAGGATTATATAACAAACGTGCCCTGCCATTTCTACTCTTAAATATAAGTTTATAAGGTTTGTTAGGGACTATTTCATCAGTACAAATTAGCTTTCTGCTTTCTTCATCCAAGTTTGCTTCTTCTATCACTAATTCTTGTTCATATTCGATATCTTCTTCGCAAATTGAACCTGTATACAACAAATTCCCTTTTAACTCCGCATTCTCTGCCAGCAATGATTGAGATTGCTTTCTAATATTTTTTCCTAGGAATTCAAAAGTTACACTTGGAACATTAACTTCATAAGCTCCTTCTGAAATAAGCCTAGCATATATATGAGCTTGTTCGCAGTCTTCATCGCTGATTTTTTTAGGCATACTGAAGTTTCTATTCAGATGTTGCTCGATAATCCTAAAGTTTTCAAAAAAATTAATTTCCCAATCTTCAACCTTAAATGTTTTCTGAACATTCAAATTTATCATTTTAGAATCATCACCTTGCCAGTCTAAACAAAGTTCTTTTCTTTCATGCAAATGCTTCATGAATTTAGTATACTCCAAAGTGTCTTGAATTGTCGCAAAGTTGGTATTAAATTTAAAATCAAATCCACTGTTCCCTTTATTATTCAAATCAATTGTTAGTTTAAAAAACCAAGGCAGGTCTTTTGGTCTTGTTTGACCAACTATACTTTTTTTTGTTGTTTTAATTTTAAATTCAAATGGACCAATCGCAATATTAGCAGTCGGAATTCTTAACAGAGTCGGTTTTGATAAATTGTTCGGGGTAACATCTATTTTAACTATATTGTTCAATTCATATATTTTGTCTCCTTGATAAGTCAATTCAAAGGTGTTATCTACTATCGGAACACTAAAAGGTAATCCTTTTTTATTTGCATTTCGCAAGGCATGTGCGTCTTCTGCATTTAATTGGAAACGTCCACCTAAACCAGA
>JAGLHE010000093.1 GCA_023143685.1 Candidatus Omnitrophota bacterium | reverse complement strand
GTTCGGAAGGGATAAGCGCTGAATGCATCTAAGTGCGAAGCCCCCCTCAAGATTAGGTATCGATTCTCTTCGGAGATGAAGGCACCTTCTAGACTAGGAGGTTGATAGGCTGCATGTGTAAGGGGTGAGAGCCCTTCAGCTAAGCAGTACTAATCTGCCAAACGTTTGACCACTTTTTAAAATTTTGTAAGTTCTCTTAGTTGTTTATTCTGTATTATATAACTGGTATTTTAGTTGTTAGTTGTAAGTGATAGGTTATAAGAAAATTATTTATCATTTGTAGCTTAAAACTTATCATCAGATATTCCAGTGACGTTACTGAGAGGGAAACACCCGTTCCCATTCCGAATACGGAAGTTAAGCCTCTTGAGGTCGATGGTACTGCAGTTGCAAAGCTGTGGGAGAGTAGAAAGTCGCTGGGTTTATTTAAAAAAGCCTGCATCATTTTGATGCAGGCTTTTTTAATGATGCGCCCGGCATGGGGACGCTCTCACTCGAGGGTGAAAGTCCTTTTTTAGGCCCGAATCGGCCTTGACAATTTGGTTTTATATGCTAATATTTAGCTAGGCTAACTAATTAGGGTTTGCGGTGTTGGTTTTGGGGTTGCTGAAATATTGTAACGAAAAACTAAAATGGAGAGGTGGGGTATTGTGAGCAGAACAGATTATATCGCTGGGCAAATCGCGGCGATCATGCCGAGAATCGCGAGGACGATTACTTCCAGTTTTTCAAAGGCACATCAGTTGCCCCCCTCTCAGATCTTTGCAATCTTAACACTTGATGAAAAAGGGAGTTGCCGGTTTTCGGAGTTGAGTGAATCTTTGCGTGTAGCTGCCCCGACGGTAACGGGTATAATTGGCCGGTTGGCAAAGGGAGGGTTTGTGACACGTGTTCATGATAAAGAAGACAGGCGGGCCATTAACGTTCAGTTAACAGTGAAAGGTTCAAAGGTAGCACAAGAAATTCGTAAGATCGTTAAGACGAGATGGTTTGATATTTTAAGTGGGCTGCCTAAAAGCGATCAGGAGAATTATTTGCGTATTGTAACGAAGATTCACAAGAAACTATAAACACGACAAGAATACCGGGGAGCGTGTTCGATGAAAACTTTAATGAAAATTTTTTGTTTTTTTCTTCTCCTGAATGGGGCGATCCTTGGAGCGGCACAAACGACAGGTGAGGACATTAAGGAAGATTTCTTTCACGGGGAAGAGTTCCCGGCCACTCTGGAGTCTGTGACGCGGTTAGCCCTTGATAATAATTTTGATATTCAATTGGCTAAATATGACGTTTTAATTAGCCGAACAGATCTTGATGTCTCGGAGTCGATTTTTGATGCGATCATAAACGCGGAACTGAAATATCATAATGACAAGAGTCAACCTGCGTCGACACTGCTGGGGACAAAGTCTTTGGATAAGGATTATAACCTTGGTATAACAAAGAAGTTTCCGTCCGGGATAACTGTTGCGGCTGATTTGACGAATAATCGTAATTGGTCAAACTCCTCTTTTGCAACCACGAATCCGAGTCATGATGTGTCTCTCGGGGTGACTATTAAACAGGATTTGGGGAAGAATTTTTTTGGGATACAGGACCGCAGTGGCATTGCGCTCACAAAGAGTGATATTATCCGTTCAGAGTTTTTGTCGTTAGATAAAATTGAACAAGAAATTTCTGCTGTTCAAAAAGCGTATTGGGATTTGGTTCTGCAGGAAGAACGTGTGCGGATCGCCGAAGACATGGTGGAGCAGGCAAAGAATTTATTCGATTCGAATACGGAAAAAGCCAAAGACGGGTTTGTTGAAGCGCCAGAAGTTATAGCGGCTGAGGCAAATTACAGGACAATGGTGAATAATTTGATCCTCGAGCAAAATCAGCGAAAGACCAGGGAAAATATTTTACGATTGTTGTTGAATATTTCTTCAGATAAAGTGTGTATTGTGCCAACAGATAAGATGGAGTTGGATCAAGCGGATGAGAAAAATGAAAGGTCATTGCGGCGTGCCTTTGAAAATCGTTATGATTACCAGGACGTGAAAGAGGATCTTGAAAGTAAGGATATCAGGATTGCCATGAAAAAGAATAGTTTGTGGCCAGAGATTAACCTGGAAACAACTTTAGCCCGTAATGGCGTGGATGATCATTTTAATCAGGCGTATCAAAAGATGGTCGACGAGGATAACCTGGATTTTTCAATCGGCTTGACATTAAGCATGCCGATTAAGAATACTGAAGCGAAGGCCGAACTAAAAGCTGTAGATTTAGAAAAAGCGAAAGCGATCCTTTCGCTGAAGCTGATTGAGCGTAAAGTGGCGGTTAATATTATTGACCAGGTTCGTGAGTGTAATGTTCTAAAAGAGGTCGCTATAAATTCTCATGAAATCGCAAAGTTGCAAAGCCGTAAATTAGAAGAAGAACAAAAGCGATTTGCGCGTGGACGTTCAGATACGGACACGATTATTCGTTTTCAGGAAGATGCGATTCAGGCACGCGCGTTAGCTGCGCAGGCCAGCCATTTTTATTATGTGGCGGTCATTGATTTACGCCGGGAAGAAGGCTTTTTATTGAATAAATATTGGGATGGGAAAATTTAAATGAAACTCGCAGATTTCTCAGTCAAAAATTCACTTCTTGTAAACCTGGTATCGATTTTTATCGTTTTAGCCGGGATTTATTCGATGTTGCAGATGCGCCGCGAAGCATTCCCGTCTGTAAATTATGATATTCTTCTAGTCCAAACCGTTTATCCCGGGGCTCCGACGGAAGATGTTGAAAAGCTTGTCACGATTCCTTTAGAGGAAGAACTCAAAGGTATCAGCGGTATTGAGAAGATGATGTCTTCATCAGATGAAGGGTATTCCGAGATTGGCATTTATATTGACCCGAACGAGCAGGATAAACAAAAGGTTGTAAATGATGTTCAAAGTGCTGTGGATCGCGTCAGGGATTTGCCTGACACGGCGGAAGATCCGGTGGTTTTTGAAATTGAAAGCAAAGAAATCCCTATCATCGAAATCTCATTAGGTGGTGATGTTTCCGAGGAACAACGCCGATTGTATGCCGAGACATTGGAAGATATGTTCTTGGATATTGATGGGGTTTCAAAGGTTCGTCGAATCGGGTGGAGGGATAAAGAAGTTTGGGTCGAGGTTGATCCGGGCAAGCTGAAAGAATATCACGTTTCAATGACCGAGATTATGGACGCGTTACGAACACGCAATGTCACCGTCCCTGCCGGACAATTAAAGACCGCATCTTCTGAATTTAATGTCCGTACGACCGGTGAATTTGCGACCCCGCAAGAAATTTCAAATGTGGTCATCCGTTCTAATGATGCAGGGAATTTTATAAAAGTCAGGGATGTGGCGCGTGTCTCGGAAAATTTTGAAGACGAAACACGCATTGCAAAGGTCAATGGGGCGCGCTCAACAGCCATGGTTGTTTTGAAAAAGGAAACCGCGGATGCTATTACTCTCGTCGCGCAGGTCAGGTCTGTGGTTGAAAAGTTTGAGGAGACGCTCCCAGAAAAGATGGAAGTCCTTCTGGCGAACGATTTCTCTTATTATGTTAAACGCCGCCTGAACGTTTTAAAGAATAACGGGATTATTGGATTCGGCCTGGTGATTCTTGTTTTGTTTTTGTTTCTCGACCCTATGCCGGCACTTATGACAGCCGTTGGTATCCCGATCGCTTTGTTTACAACTTTAACCGCGATGTCATTGATGGGAATCAGCATCAATCTCGTTTCCATGATTGGGCTCTTGCTTGTTTTGGGGATGATTGTCGACGACGGGATTATTGTCTCTGAAAACGTTTATCGTTATATTGAAAAAGGGATGGATCCCAAAAAAGCGGCGATTCTTGGGACTAATGAGGTTGCGACTCCGGTGATCGTGACAATTTTAACGACATGCGCGGCTTTTTCTCCGCTTATGTTTATGACAGATATTCTCGGAAAATTTATCCGCGAGATACCGATTGTTGTAATGTTAACGCTTGGGGCTTCTTTGTTAGAGGCGTTTATCATTTTACCGTCGCACCTTTCGGATTTTGTTAAGGGCAAGGTTGCAGATCTCAAGGCGGCCGGGACAACTAATGGCCAAAAGAAATGGTTTCAGAATCTAACGCAGTTTTATGGGCGCATTTTGAATGGTTCGATCAGGTTTAGATACGTTGTTGTTGTTGGGCTTATTTTGGCCTTGATAGGATCAATCGCGCTTGTGCGTTTTAATGTTGTTAAGATTGTGATGTTCGGCGGGGAAGGAATCGAATACTTTTTTGTCCGTGCCGAAGCTGCCAAAGGAACACCGTTATCAAAGATGAATGAATTGATGCTGCCCGTCGAGGAATTGATGTCCACCATCCCTGCTGAGGATCTGGACGCGTACAGGACCTATATCGGGAGTATCACAACAGAGCGTAATTTTGATCCGAATGCCAAGCGAGGGTCGCATCTAGCGCAAATCACTGTGTTCCTGACTCCATTACAGCAACGAGGCCGAAGTCCGTATGAGATTATGGACAGTTTGCGTCCACAGCTTGCAGCAATTCGCGGTTTTGAAAAGTTGTATTTTTATTTACCGAAAGAAGGGCCGCCTTCAGGCCAGCCAATTGAAGTTGGTGTTAAAGGCGAGGACTTTAAGGTTTTAAATGAAATCGCGGGAGAAATAGTGGCCTTTTTGGAAGGCATAGATGGCGTTGAGGATATTACGACAAGTTATGATTATGGAAAAAAACAGCTGCGCGTGGTTGTAGATGAAGAAAAGGCGAAACGGTATTCTTTGACGATTGGCCAGATTGCGGCCTCGGTGCGCAATGCCTTTCAGGGCGGGATTGCCACGACGATTAAACCGTCCAAAGCAGAAAAAGAAATTGATGTGTTGGTCCGTTTTCCCGAGGAGTATCGGGATGACGAGAAAGCCTTTGAAAGGATTTTGGTGCCCAACCGTAAGGGGAATCTCATCCCGTTAACGTCGGTGGCAAAAATTGAAGAGTCGCAAGGGATTTATTTAATCCGTCATTTGGATGGGAAGCGTGTTGTGTATGTTACAGGCCAGGTTGACGATGAAAAGGAAACATCGTTAAGCGCAAACTTGAAGATTCGAAAGGAGTTTGCAAATATTTCCGAAAAATACTTGGGCTATACATTAAAGTATAGTGGTGAATATGAAGACCAGATGAAGAGTTTTAAAAACCTTGTTACATCATTTGCCTTCGCGTTGTGTATTATTTTTATCATTCTTGTGACGATGTTCGGTTCACTCATTCAACCGTTTATTGTGATGATGGCGATTCCTTTTGGGATCGTTGGGGTTATTATCGCGTTTTTGGCGCATGGCCGGCCGCTAAGTTTTTTTGGTTTTCTCGGCCTCGTCGGGTTGACCGGAGTTGTGGTTAATGACTCGATTGTTCTGGTTGATTTCATCAACCGGTTGCGTAAAAAAGGCAAGGAACGGCGCGAGTCGCTTATTGAGGCAGGCAAGACACGGTTACGCCCGGTTTTAATGACCTCGATTACAACAATCGGTGGACTTGTTTCCGTGGCCTACGGTATCGGCGGTGGCGATCCGTTTTTAAAACCTATGGCACTTTCGATTATATGGGGATTATTTTTCGCGACAGGGCTTACCTTGATCGGGATCCCTTGTATTTATGCTATTGTTGATGATTTTTCGAAGAAAGTTTTGCATCACTCAACCGTTAAGCAGGATGATTTTTCTTCCTAGCGATGTATCGTTTCAGGATGCAGCTGTGAGAGTATTCCTTTTTCTACAGTACAGGAAAGTATAAAACAGACAACCATACTTTTCTGCACGTCAGCTAAAGAAGATGTGAGCTTACAAAATTAAAAGCGAACTTTCTTGAAAGCGTACAACCCTGTCGCGACATAAGAGGGCCCTGCAAACAAGAGGAAAGTTGCCAGCATGTATAAAGCTGCTTGCGGGTCTTGGTGATAAATGGATTTGAGAATATTGAGTTCATATGACCTTCCGGCAATGTTAACCGCAAAGCGAATGTAAAAAATCCATTGCCAAAAGGTTTGTCGCAAGAAACAGGTTTTTTGAATGTAGAGAAAGAACGGGATAATGCTTACGGCATCAAAAATAATAGCTGCAGCGTTAAGGCAGAATGGGATAATAAAGAATACGTCAAATCCTATTTGAATTTGGTAGTAAAATTGAATTTTAGAGCCTGGGATGAAGAAGTAAAGCGCATTCGCTGAGGCGAAGCAGAGATAAATAATAAAATGAATTTTCCAGCTCCAGTGGGTTTTTTCTTTCATGCCGTCCATTATGGCAAAAATTTGTGTGAAATTCAAGGTTTCAAACCGGGGGAAATATTTGATCTCCGGTAAATGGGTTTTTTGAAATTCCGTTGCTCATTTTGAATTTTGTATGCTAAAATAAAAACATGAATCGAAATTTTGATGACATTTTAGAGGAAATCTGCGAGAAAGATACCCGCTATACGGAAGACGCGTATGAGTTTGTCTTGGACGCCTTATCTTTCGCGCAAAAGAAATATAAACGCACAAAACACGTGACAGGAAAAGAACTGTTGGAAGGAACCAAGGTTTTGTTGATGGATCGGTTTGGGCCGATGACGTTGACCGTTTTAAAACATTGGGGCATTAATAGTACAGAAGACTTTGGCAATATTGTTTTTAATTTAGTGGAACAAAAGGTGTTAAGTAAAACAGAAGATGATAGTATTGAAAGTTTTCGTAACGCCTATGATTTTGATATTGTTTTTGATAAAGTGTACAGGCGAAGAATGGATCAGAAGATAAGCCGCATGCGATAAAATGTGTATTTTGCAAAAAATTGTAGGATAAGAATCTAAAAAGAAATTATTTCATAGTATCGGAATTTCAAAGACCACAAACGAAATTCCTACACGGCCATAAAATAGTTGCGAGCAATCAAAAATATCAAGCGAGCTTATTTTGGCTAATAACGGCAGGGTTGCTTCAACCTTGTCTTTTTTATTGTCACCACGAAATGTTAAATGCGCAATACGAAACGCGCGATGCTAAATAGATGAAATTTCTTAAAGATATTTCCATCCAATATATCAAAGGTGTTGGCCCGGCGCGCAAACGGTTATTCCGGAATCTTGGCATCGAAAGTGTTGAAGATTTAATGTGCTTTTTCCCTCGTCGATACGAAGACCGCACAAAAATTACGTCTGTTTTACAGGCGCAGGTTGGTGAGTATCAGCTGATATCCGGCAAGGTTGTTGACCATGAGGCGCGTAAAAGCTGGTACACAAAAAAACATGTTTCTGAAGTTGTCATTGACGACGGGACCGGTCGGATTTTTTGTGTCTGGTTTAATCAGCCTTATCTGGACCGGTACTTTAAGCCGGCGGCAAGGGTGATCCTTTACGGGAAGGTGGATGTTTATAAAAATCGTCTGCAGATGGTGTCCCCCGAATATGAAATTATTGCAACCGATGAAGATCAAAGCCTTGGCACAGGACGTATTGTCCCTGTTTATCCTTTAACCAGGGGGATGACTCAGCGATATTTGCGCAAGGTTGTTCGTAGATGTCTAGATAAATACCGCGACGACGCAACAGATCTTTTGCCGGTTTGGTTGCGCAACAAGTATCGTCTTTCAAGTATCAAACGTACCCTGGAAAATCTCCACTTCCCGGAGAGTTTTGAAATGCAGGAAAGCGCGCACCGGCGTGTTTCGTTTGAAGAGTTTTTTTTCTTTCAGATTTCTGTGATGAAACGTCGTATGAGTGTTGTGCGAAAAGAAGGGACCGCGCATTCCATTTCTTCAAAGTTGATTAACCGGTTTGCCGGTGCGTTCCTTTTTGAATTAACCGGCGCGCAAAAAAGGGTTATCGATGAGCTGGCAGGGGACATGCGGGCGAGGCCGCCGATGTTGAGATTGCTGCAAGGGGATGTCGGCTCCGGAAAAACTCTTGTTGCCGTGTTCGGTTGTGTTGCTGCCTGGGCGAACAAAAAGCAATCAGCAATTATGGCTCCGACGGAAATTTTGGCGTATCAGCATTATCGAACAGTTCAGAAGATGCTTGATACTGCGCCGTTTAAAGGCCTTAAGGTAGCCCTTCTTGTTGGAAGCCTTAAGAAAAAGGAAAAGGGCCATATTCTTGATCAGCTTAAATCCGGTCAGATTGATTTAGTGATTGGAACGCATGCGTTGTTGAGCGAGGCAGTGGATTTCAAGAATTTAAGTTTTGTGGTGATTGATGAACAGCACAAGTTCGGTGTGCGGCAGCGCGCGCTATTGTCACGCAAAGGGAATAATCCGGATGTCCTTGTGATGACCGCGACTCCTATCCCCCGGACACTTAGTTTAACATTGTTTGGAGACCTGGATGTCTCGGTGATTGATGAAATGCCGAAAGGCCATGGCAAAATCGCGACGCGTCTTTATGGGATCGATCAAGCGCAGGATGTTTATAAGCAGGCGCGTACGCTTGTTGAATCTGGACAGCAGGCCTATATTGTGTATCCGTTAGTTGAAGAATCAGATAAGCTTTCTCTTAAGGCCGCGGTGAAGATGTTCGCGCATTTTAAGGCGAATGAGTTTAAGGGGCTGCGTCTTGGGCTTGTGCATGGCCAAATGAAAAAGCAAGATTCCGATATGATCATGGAGCAATTTAAAGCCCGCGAGATTGATATTCTGGTAGCGACGACAGTTTTGGAAGTCGGCGTGGATGTCCCTAACGCGGGGGTGATTGTGATCGAACATGCCCAGCGTTTCGGGTTATCCCAGTTGCATCAGTTGCGTGGCCGTGTGGGGCGGGGGCAGACACAAGGAACCTGTTTTTTAATCGCGGATCCTTCAACGGAAGATGGCACGGCACGGCTTAAAGCTATTGTTTCGACGTTGGATGGATTTAAAATTGCCGAGCAGGATTTGGCTATTCGCGGGCCGGGCCACTATTTCGGCCGTCATCAGCATGGGTTAAACGAGTTGAAGTTTGCAAACCCGCTGACGCAGATTGATATTTTGGAGATTGCGCGTAAAGAAGCGCAAGAAATTGTTCGTCAGGATCCGGATTTGAAGGATTCTTTAAACATTATGTTTGCAAAAATCATTAAGCAGCGCTATCCTGATTATCTGGAAATGGTGGAGGCGGGGTAATTCTGCGAGCAACGGAAAAGGGGAAGGCAGTGAAAATATTTGGTGGAAAATTCAAAGGGCGCAATTTTTATATGCCGGCAGAAATCCAGCCTACGCAGAACATGACGCGCCAGGCGATTTTTGATTTGATAGGGCATGATTTAAGTGGTATTGAGTTTTTAGAGCTTTATGCGGGGAGTGGGGCTGTTGGGTTGGAGGCCCTTTCGCGCGGGGCAGACAAAGTGACTTTTGTAGAGAAATCGCCTAAATGTATTGACACGATTGAAGAAAATCTGGCTATTTTAGGCCTTAACAATGAAGGTGGACTGGATGATTCTGTTGAAATTATCAATGCTGACGCGATGATGGCGGTTAAGATGTTTGCCCGTCAGAAACGGCAGTTTGATGTGATCTTTCTCGACCCGCCTTACGGCGTAGGGCTGGTGAAAAAAACCTTGAAAACCCTTATGGCCTATGATATATTACGGCACAACTGTTTTGTGATCGTTCAATACGGCAACAAGGATACTCTACCTGACTTAGATGAAGGTAGAGTTTCTGTTGTTAAGCACCGGAAATACGGTAAATCTTTTCTCACTGTGCTTGAAAAGATCGCATCTTAGAAAGGTATCAATAATGCACATGGCCATTTATCCAGGAAGTTTTGACCCGATAACCAATGGACATATTGATTTAATCCATCGGGCAACCAAGATGTTCGATAAAGTTATTGTTGCTGTGGCAAAAAATGGGCACAAAAAACCTCTTTTTAGCTTTGATGAGCGATTCACTATGTTAGAACGAGCCCTTGAGGGTATTGAGGGTATTGAGATTGATAAATTTGAAGGACTGGTCATTGATTATGCGCATAAGAAAAAAGTAGGTGTTTTAATCCGCGGTTTGCGGATGATTTCGGATTTTGAATACGAATTTCAGATGGCATTAACAAACCGTCGCCTCGCCACAGATGTTGAGACGGTATTTTTGATGCCGTCAGAAAATTATTCATTCCTTTCATCATCTCTTATAAAAGAAGCAGCTGCTTTAGGTGCAGACACGTCATCGTTTGTTCCCGATTTTATCGGAGAGCGGTTACGCGAACGGTTAAAAGAAGTTTATGATCAATAAGGGTGGCGCGTTTTGAAATTTTCTGTCCGTGAAATCCCGGATGGGGGAAAGACTCTGCAAGAGGTCATTGATTGTAATGTGATCGGTTTGGTGGATGAAGGGTTTGAATGTTTGACGCCGTTAGAGGCCATCGCGGATGTTGAAAAAGCAGATCAAACGATCATTGTTAAGATGGAGATTAAGGGCCGTTATGAGATGACGTGCTCGCGATGTCTGGAGCCGATCAGCCAGGATCGGGTTGACCAGTTCGACCTGTATCTCGATATCGATCCGAAGCAAGACATTGTTGATTTAGATGAAGATATTCGTCAGGAAATGTTAGTGGCGTTATCGTCGGTTGTTTTATGTAAAGAAGATTGTAAAGGCCTTTGTCAGGATTGTGGAGTAAACTTAAATTCAGAACAGTGTAAATGCGCGTAAAGTTTCGCGTTGTTTCGCGATTATAAAAAGGAAGGTATAGAAATGGCACATCCAAAAAGACAGCATTCTGTGCAACGTCGACGTAAGCGTCAAACACATCAAAAGGTAGATGTCCCTAATTTGTCAGTGTGTTCACAATGCCAAAAGCCAATTATCCCGCACAGGGTTTGTCCGTTTTGTGGTTTTTACAAAGACAAGCCGGTTGTGGATATGACGGTAAAAGAGAAAAAAGATAAGAAAGAAAAATAAAAAACACATCTGCGTTCATCTGTGTTACAAGGAAATTTATATGAAGATCGTCATTGATGCAATGGGAGGGGACTATGCGCCTGCCGCAGTTGTTGAAGGGGTTGTTGACGCGGTTAATGATTTTGGCGTTAATGTCGTCCTTGTCGGACAGAAAGGCCCTATCGAAAAAGAACTGCAAAAGTGCTCGTACAAGACTGAGTTTGTTGAAATTATCCATGCCGACCAAGTCGTTGATATGCATGAACCCGCGGCGGTCAGTATCCGCAAAAAAAGAAATTCTTCTATTTCAGTAGGCATTAATCTTCTGAATGATCCCCAATACAATGCTTTTATCAGCGCCGGCAATACCGGAGCCGTTGTTGCTGCCGCAACTATTAATCTGCGGATGATGGATGGGGTTGACCGTCCGGCGATTGGCCTTGTGATCCCAACATTGGCAGGATGTACCTTTCTGATTGATGTCGGGGCGAATACAGACCCTAAGCCCCAGCATTTATTGCAATCATCTTTGATGGCGCAGGTGTACGCGCGCGAAGTTTTAGATATTGAGAATCCGAGTATAGGCCTTTTGAATATCGGGGAGGAAGCGTCGAAGGGAACGGATTTCGTTAAAGAAACCCATGCGCTGATGTCAAAGAGATTGAAGAATTTTATCGGTAATGTTGAGGCAAACGAGGTTTTCACGGGGAAATGTGATTGTATGATCGCTGATGGGTTTGTCGGGAATGTTGTGATTAAAGTTTCTGAAGGGTTGATGGAATCAGCCGCGACGTTGTTGCGGCAAGAGATTAAAAAGAGTCCGGTTGCCATGTTCGGCGCGATGCTGATGAGATCCCGCCTTAATCATGTTAAACGTTATGCCGATTATTCGGAATATGGGGGAGCGCCGCTTTTAGGTGTTAACGGGATTGTGATGATCAGTCATGGCCGCTCCAGTCCGAAGGCGATTAAGAACGCTATCCGCGCGACCATCCGTGAGGTCGAACACAATATTATTGGCAACATGCTCCAGGAATTGGGAGATTAATCCCGTTGCTTGTCGCTCGTGACTTGCGACTTGCGACGCGGAACAAGAGGAATTTAGCACATGAGTAATATTGGAATTGTATCAGTTGGCCGTTATTTGCCAAAACGTATTTTGGCAAATCATCATCTTGAAAAAACAGTAGATACCTCAGATGAATGGATTACTTCACGTACAGGAATTAAAGAAAGGCGTTTGGCTGCCCGTGATGAGCGGACAAGTGATTTAGCGATTAATGCTGCTAAAGATGCCCTTAAAAAAGCCAAGTTGTCGGCATCCAAGGTGGAGTTGATTATTGTCGCGACTATCAGCCCTGATAGCGCGTTCCCCTCTGTGGCGTGTCTTGTCCAAAAAGCGATTCATGCCAAGCATGCCGCGACGTTTGATGTAAGCGCAGCGTGTTCAGGGTTTTTGTTCGCGTTGACAACTGCCAAGCAGTATCTTCAGACAGGAATGTATAAAAACGCGCTTGTGATTGCCGCTGAGAAGATTACCAACTACATCGACTGGAACGACCGAGCGACATGTGTGTTGTTCGGTGACGGGGCAGGAGCGTGTGTGCTGGCGCCGGTGCGTGGCAACAGAGGCATTCTTTCAGATTATATGCGAGGACATGGGCAGTTTAGTGAGCTTATGGAGGTAATTTCTGAAGATCCGAAACCCCTTGATCAGGAAACAACCATGATCCGAAAACCATATGTGAGAATGCAGGGGCAGGAGCTTTTTAAGATTGCGGTTAATTCAATGGCAGAAGCGGTTGAAGTCGCGGTGAAGAAAGCAAAGTTAAAGTTGCCGGATATTGATTGGGTGGTCCCGCATCAGGCGAATGACCGGATTATTTCAGCGGTAGCCCGCAAGCTGGGTATTCCGAAGGCAAAGATTTTTGTTAATATTGATAAGTATGGAAATATGTCAGCTGCCTCAATTGCGGTAGCATTATCAGAAGCAGTTGACCAGAAATGTATTAAACGCGGCAGCAATGTGGCGTTGGTAACATTTGGTGCCGGCTTGGTTTCAGCGGCGAACATTGTTAAGTTTTAATGGTCGCTAAACTACGCGAAACATTGCGCGAAACTACGCGAAAAACTTTAGCGTTGTTTAGCGTACAGCTTAGCGTGGTTTAGCGATTTTTTATAGTATAGGAATTTCAAAGACTCCATACGAAA
>JAGLHE010000092.1 GCA_023143685.1 Candidatus Omnitrophota bacterium | reverse complement strand
ATGATGCTGCTGAAAATTATTTTCATAAAGCGATTTCCTTAGATATTAACCATTTTGATGTGTATTATGAGTTGGGGGAAATTTATCAAAAAAAAGGCCGGATTCAGGAGGCAGTGGATTTTTATCAAAAGGCAATAGCTGTTAATCCGGAGAATCGGGCTGTGAAGGAAAAAGTCCGTAGAGCATTATTAGAGAATGGACTAGATTTGGATTTTGCTTTGTAGCGGGTTTGTAAATATGTTTGACAATTGCAAAAATTTTAAAATAAAGCTGAGGATTTTTAGTTTTTAAAAGGAAAAATGCGCCTGGGTGGACTCGAACCACCCCTTCAGCCTTAGGAGGGCCGCACTCTATCCATCTGAGCTACAGGCGCAAGATGGTTCAATTAAACCATTATTTAAATGAGGTGTCAACAGGATATCTTGATCTTTTTACCCGGTGAGTTACTGCTCAGGTGAACAGTGCGAGGTATCCCGTGCTCAAACATCTTCGCTTCGCTTCGAAACTGCGCGTGGGACACCTCGCGCCATTCACCCCCTCGGTAACTCACCGGTTATCCCGGCGGGCGGGATGCACCTCCACCCAACCTTTCAGTTGAAAAATTCGTCCTTTTCCCTTATACTGGGTTTCTTCAGAGAGCTAAGGTGTTCCGGTAACATTATTTAAAAGAGAGGTTAGTTATGTCAGAAGCAACACAATCATTAATTGAACAGGCTAAGGAAAAATTCGGCGTGATCCTTAAAGAGCAGGTCGAACGCGTTGAGGAGATGAAAAAAGGCGGGGAACCGTTGGATTATTCAACATTAAGCCCGGTTATTATCGGGGTATGTTTCGGTGACGGGATCGGCGAGATTATTTCTAAGAACGCGCAAACGGTTTTAGAGCACACGATGAAAGACGAAGTGGCTGCCGGTAAGGTTGAGTTTAGGGATATCGCAGGGTTAACGATCGAGAACCGTGCTAAGCATAACGCCGCGATTCCGGAAGATGTGTTAGCGGAATTAAAGGCCTGTCACGTGATTTTAAAAGGCCCGACCACGACCCCGCAGGCCGGCGATGAATGGCCGAATATTGAAAGTGCTAACGTCGCGATGCGTCGCTATTTGGACCTTTTCGCGAATGTCCGTCCGGTAAAAGTTCCGGAAGACGGGATCGATTGGACATTTTTCCGCGAAAATACAGAAGGGGCTTACGTCCTTGGTTCAAAAGGGATGGATGTTACCGACGATATCAGTTTTGATTTTAAGGTGATTACAGAGCAGGGTGCAGAGCGGATTATCCGGATGGCGTTTGAGTTCGCGAAGAAAAATGATAAGAAGCGCGTGACGGTTGTTACAAAGAGTAATGTGGTTAAAACAACAGACGGCCGGTTTTCACGGGTAGCAAAACGAATCGCGCAAGAGTATCCGGAAATCACCTGTGATGAGTGGTATATTGATATTATGACCGCCAAGTTGATTGACCCGGCACGTCGGGCTGATTTTCAGGTGATGGTGATGCCGAATTTGTACGGCGATATTTTAACTGACGAAGCTGCACAGCTGCAAGGTGGAGTCGGAACAGCCGGAAGTGCTAACGTCGGAAATAAATGGTCGATGTTTGAAGCGATCCACGGAAGCGCGCCAAGAATGGTTAAAGAAGGCCGCGCGCAATATGCTGATCCGTCTTCAATGATTCGCGCGTCTGCGATGTTGTTGCGTCATATCGGGCACGTTGAGGAGGCTGAAAAAGTGGAAATGGCGCTTGAAATGTGTGGCCAATTTGAGAAAAAGATCGTTTTAACCGGCAGGGATAATGGGGCAACAGGGGAAGAGTTGACGAATTATATTCTTTCCTGGTACGAAAACCCCGAACTTAAAGCACGGTGGGAAGAGGAAGTCGCGAAGTTGAAGTAGATTTGGTGGCACCCCAAAAAGGGCAGATTCTGTTGGTCTGGGAAATATATTTTTCAGACTAATAGGATCTGCCTTTTTTTTTTGTAAATTCTAAAAAGATTTCAGAAAATACTGAGACATTTAGGTGGGGCATCATTGTAGCAGTATTTTTTCGGGTAAAGAGCACTTGCTTGTGAAAACGTACCCGGTGAGTTACTGAGGGGCAAACAGTGCAAGGTATCCCGTGCTCAAACAACTCCGCTCCGCTTCGTAACTGCGTGTGGAATACCTCACGCTATTCGCCTCTCAGTAACTCACCGGGTACGTGAAAAAATGTGGTTTTTTCTTGACCATTAACATTTATTATCTTATATTATCATTAAATAGTATAACACATCAAAAGTTATCAAAAGATAGAACTTGTTAATAAACGTTAACAACTTCCAGGTATAAAATCATTATGCGCGAGCTAATCAACGTAGAAGAAGTTGCCGGCCTTTTTGATATATCAAAGGCCACGGTGAACTATTACACTAATATAGGGCTGATTATTGTTCATCAAAAAAAGAAAAACAAACGCCTGTATGACAAGGAAGATGTGTCCAGGCGGATTGAGAAGATACGGAATATGATGAATATGGGGTATACTTTGCGCCTTATTCAGCGGGAGTTTGCGCTTGCTGATTTAGAACAGGCCGGAAAATTATGAAAAAGACCGGAACAGTAAAAAAATATAAATTTATGAGCGTTCGAAATTTTGCTGTTATTTTTGCGGTGTGCCTTTTTTTTAGTTCTGTGATGTCCCCGGGGCGTGCAGGGCAGGAGAGCGGTGGCCAAAAGTTGATCAGCATTGATTATAAGGATGCGAGCCTTCCATCGGTCCTGCGCGCGTTGGCGTATTCCAATGATTTGAACCTTGTTATTACAAAAGATATTAAGGGTACGGTTTCCGCAAATTTAAAAGATATTACAATTGATGAGGCTTTGCGCGCGATCCTGAGTGTTAACGGTTATACGTTTATTCGGGAAGGGTCTGTTATTTTTGTTGTGCCCGGGGCAGGTATTGAAGGGTTCGGCCAGGAAACGGTCGCGATGCGGTTGAGTTATTTGACAGCGCTTGAGGCTAAGAAATTGTTGAGTAAGGTGGTTTCTTCGCAAGGGGATATTCAGGTACACGAAGCAACAAACAGTTTAGTTGTAACAGATTTTCCGGCAAATATTCGAAAAGTCCGCGACGTGCTTAAAGATGTTGATATCCCGCCGATACAAGTTTTGATTGAGGCCAGGATCGTTGATATTCAGGCTAAGGCCTTTGAGAACTTCGGGACAACTGCTTCGGTGACCTATAACCCGAAAGGTACTGCCGGCGGCGGGTTATTTGGGCGTTCAACAATCGCGGAGGAATCTTTAGCCGTGTCTTCTGATCTGGAAGGCCCGTCGGCAAGTGTTGGAGGGGGCCAGTTAACGATCACAACGATATTAAAAGATTTGGACGCGTCTTTTACGATTGACGCGTTGATCCAGGAAAATAAGGCCCACTTGTTAGCGTCGCCGTCGATTGCGACGCTCAACGGAAAAGAAGCGCGGATTATTATCGGGGACAAGGTCCCGATTATCGAAACCACAACAACAGAAACAAGCACAACCGAGACAACGCGGTTTGTTGATGTCGGGACAACGTTAAGGGTCACACCTCAAGTCTCACCCGACGGGTGGATTACGATGAAAGTGCACCCGGAAGTATCTTCAGTCACGGCAAATTTAGCAGCGGGTCCTAATATTACAACGCGTGAGGCAGACGCGGTTGTGCGTGTTAAAGATGGCCAGACGATTATTATCGGAGGGCTTATCAGCAAACAAGATGACAGGATTGATGGCGGTGTCCCGGGCTTAAGGTCGATTCCGATATTAGGGAGGTTGTTTTCAAAAAAATCCAAAGACTTGCAGGAAAAGGAACTCACGGTTTTTATTACACCGCATATTATCAGGTCGTCCGAGGAGGAAACCAAAAAAGAGGTAGAAGACGCTGTGAGGCTTGATGTTGAACAGGTGGGGGAGTTGAATTTAGTTTCGAAACTCAAAGAGCATGCCCAAAACCTGGAGAACATAAATTTAGTTGAGTCTGTTGGTAAATCTATCCTCGAGAGAAAAGAAGCGATATTAAATACGCATAAAATGATCGCGACACAGTTCCCGGATTCACTTGAAGCGGACGAGTCTTTGTTTAAGGTGGGAGAATTGTCTTATGAATTAAAAAGATACCCGCAGGCGCTTCAAGCCTTTAATAAGTTGGTTAATGAATATATCTTTAGTTCTCGTCGGGAAAAGGCAAAAAGATATTTGAAAATGGCCGAAGAAAAGCAAAGGCAGCGCGACGATATTATTGCGAAAGAATTGTTGAATTTTAATTGATGAGGTGTGGAGGAAGTCACGATGTCCCAAAAGAGAATATTAATCGTTGATGATGAGCCGGAGGTCACGATGATGGTCCGGATGCGTTTGGAGGCGTCCGGGTACGAGGTGATATCAGCGAACGACGGGAAGTCGGGGCTGGAAAAGGCCAAGCAGGAAAATCCGGATTTGGTGATGCTGGATGTTATGATGCCGAAGATGGATGGTTATAAGGTCTGTGGCCTTTTAAAAGCGGATATACGATACAATAAAATTCCTGTCATTATGTTTACGGCACGCGCGCCGGAAGAAGAAGCTGAAATAATGCGGGAAGTCGGGGCTGACGCTTATGTGAATAAACCGCTAAACGCTGAAGAATTGCTCGCGAAAATAAAAGATTTATTAGGAGAAGGTTAAAAGGATGTCAAAAAAAGAACGAAAATCTTTAGGGGAAATGCTGCTTGAACACGGAGTGATCAGCCGGGCCCAGTGGGAAGAAGCGCGGGCCGAAGAGAAGAAGAGCGGCCGGCCGATGCGCAAGGCCCTTCTCCGGTTGGGGATTATCAGCGAGGAGGATATGGTCAATTTTATCGCGCAGCAAATGGATATCCCCAGGATTGAATTGAATAATTACCTGATTGACCCGAAGGTGATTGAGTTTGTACCGGAAGATTTGGCAAGGAAGTATCAGATGATCCCTGTCCTTAAGATCGGTAAGAGTTTGACGTGTGTGATGGTGGATGTTTTTAACATTTACGCGTCGGATGAAGTTGTTATGAAAACAGGGTTGACGATTGAACCGGCGGTCGCGACCGAAGCAGAGATCAAAAAGGCGTTAGACGAGCATTATACAGTTAAAGGAAGTGTTAAAGATATTATTAAAAGTTTGGATGATGAGAAATTTGGCGTTGAAGATGACGAAGAGGTTGAGGCCGGCCGCCTTAAGGGGATGGGTGAGGAACCCCCGGTTGTCAAGTTAGTTAATATGATGGTTGTGCAGGCTGTCCAGGAAGGGGCGTCGGATATTCATATTGAGCCGGAAGAAAAAAATGTTAAACTGCGGTTTCGTATCGACGGTATTTTGCACGAACGGGAATTTTTGCCGAAACATTTTCAGTCGGCGATTATCTCGCGTGTAAAAATTCTATCGGATATGAATATCTCAGAACGTCGACGGCCGCAAGACGGACGGTTTCAAATGAGGATGGAAAACCGCGAGATTGATATCCGCGTTTCGTGCGCGCCGACGATTTATGGCGAGAACGTTGTGATGCGGTTGCTGGACACGGGCAATGTCCTTTTGGGCCTTGCCCAAATCGGGTTGTGCGAACAAACATTAGAAAAACACCGGCAGATTATTAAAAAACCGAGCGGGATCGTCCTGGTGACAGGCCCGACAGGAAGCGGAAAGACAACAACGTTATATGCAACGCTGCACACTATTAACACGCCGGAAAAAAGTATTGTCACAATTGAAGACCCGGTGGAATACCGTTTGGCAGGGATCCGTCAGATTCAAGTCAACCCTAATATTGACTTAACGTTCGCTAACGGTTTGCGTTCGATCCTCAGGCAAGACCCGGATATTATTATGGTCGGGGAGATCCGGGATTTAGTGACTGCTGAAATTGCGATCCAGGCAGCCTTGACCGGGCATCTTGTTTTCGCGACACTGCACGCGAACAACGCGGCAGGCGCGGTTACCCGTCTTATGGATATTGGCGTTGAACCGTTTTTGCTGTCATCTTCTGTCGTCGGTGTTATAGCACAGCGGCTGGTCAGGGTCTTTTGTAAGGACTGCAAGGGAGGAGGGTGTAAGGCGTGTATGAATACAGGGTATAAGGGCCGGACAGGGATTTATGAGTTGATGGTTCCCGACGAGCAGATACGTGAGCTTATAAATAAAAAAGCATCGATGGAAGAAATTCATAAAGCGGCGGTTGCTTCAGGAATGAAAAACATGCACGACGACGGGATAGAAAAGGTCGAGCGCGGGATTACGTCAAAGGAAGAAGTATATCGTGTGACACAGGAGGCATAAGGCGATTGCAAACATTTACGTATAAAGCGAGAGATGAGCAAGGGAACCTTGTCCGGGGAAAGATGGAAGCTGATTCCGAGGGTGATTTGTTCGGTAAGCTGCGTGAACGAAGTTTTATGCCGGTCCGGATTGAGGAAGCAGCCGGGCGGATTGTAAAAGAGTCAGCCGGGGAAAGGTTTCAGAAAGTCCGGGCTCAAGAGATAATCTTGTTTAGTGTGCAGCTTGCGGGGATGATCGATGCCGGTGTCACGTTATTGCATAGTTTAAATATTATAGTGAAACAGACAGGGAATAAAAATTTTAAAGAGATTATTAAAGATATTATCCAGTCGGTCGCGGCCGGGTCAACTTTTTCTGATGCGTTAAACGCGCACCCTGGAGTTTTTTCGAAATTATATGTGGGGATCGTCAGGTCTGGAGAAAAAGGAGGCAGCCTTAACGTTGCTTTGAGCCGGTTGGCGTTTTATCTTGAAAAGCAAGAGGATTTAAGGCGCAAAATTCAGGAAGCGCTCTTTTATCCGTCTATTTTGTTTGTGTCCGGGCTGGCGGTGATTGTTATTATTATGACTTTTGTGATGCCGAAGTTCATTGAAATATTTGACAGGGCTAATGTGGTTATGCCTTTACCAACGTTGATACTGCAAAAAATCGGGATAGGGATGCAAAAGTTTTGGTATATTTTTATGGCCGCGGCGCTGGGAGTTGTTGTGGGTGTTAAGGCTTATATTTCGACCAACGTCGGAAGGCTGCAGGTTGACCGGGTTATATTAAAGGTTCCTGTGGTTGGGATGCTGGTAAGAAAAATTATTGTGTCACGGTTTTGCCGGACCCTGGCGACCCTGGTAGAGAACGGAGTCCCGATGCTTCAGTCTCTGGATTTAATGCGCGATGTGGTGGGTAATGTTGTTATCGCCAACGTTGTCCGGGATGTTCGCGATAACGTTGAAAAAGGTGAGCGGCTGGCAAAACATCTTGAAGCCAGCCAGGAGTTTCCTTTGGACGCGGTGCAGATTATTGCCGTCGGTGAGGAGACAGGCAAGTTAAGTGCGATGCTTAATAAAGTGGCGGATTTTTATGACACTACGACAGGGTATTCGATAAAAAAATTAACAACGCTTATTGAACCAATCTTTATTGTTTTAATGGGCGGGGTGGTTGGGTTTATTATGGCCTCGTTGCTTTTACCGTTGTTTGATATGGTTAAAACTATACGAGGATGAAATTTAAAAATAGAGAAGTAACATATTTGTGAAGGAAAGGGAGGAGTCGTGATTATGCGAAAAAAAGGTTTTACAATTATTGAATTATTAGTGGTGATGGCTGTTATCTCTATTTTAATCGGGATCGCGATCCCGCGCATTAAAGGGATGCAGGACGAGGCGAATATCACGAAAGCCAGGGCTGAGACTAATACCTTAAAGACAGCGGTCGAGTCGTATTATATCAATCAAAAGCCCAACGCTTATCCTGTCTCATCCCCGACGATTTGCGCGACAACGCTTAATAGCGCGTCCCCGCTTATTGTCTCAGAAGTGCTTTATGATCCGTTTCAGGTAACGAGCACGGAATATAATTATATCAAGTCACCGAATGGCCGGTATTATGTTATGTTTTCTGTCGGGCTTGACGGCGTGGCTGATATAACCGGCATTGATAACGCGGGAATCCTTCTGGGGATAAATGATGATGATATTTACGCGACGAACGGGACTGGATTCTAATTTATTCAGCCACCAAACAGGGTTTACTTTGTTGGAAGTTTTGATAACGATTGTTCTTTTGGTTGTGGGTCTCGTTTCGGTTCTGGAAGTTTTTAGCGTCGGGATCTTCGCGGACGCGGATGTGGAGAACCACACGACAGCCCTTTATCTCGCGCAGGAGAAAATGGAGGAGGTGCACAGTGCTTCCTCTTATGCCGCGATTGATGATTTTGCGTCAGCGAGAACAAATTTGGGTGGGGATTTTGCGGATTTCGATCGGGAGGTAACGGTTTCCGGTGATCCCAGGCAAGTGAATGTTATTGTGGCCTGGGATGTAAAGGGTGTTGACCAAAGCATTAATTTAGTGAGTTTGTTTACTGATTATGATTATTGAGTCAGGGGAAGACAGAACACAGTTAACGGTCGACAGAAGACAGAAAAGCACTTTGAGCGGGCATCCCGCTATACAGTGGATTAATTTGTGGGTTAATGAATATTCATGGATATAAAAGCCGTTACTCTTCTCGAGCTTCTGGTCGTTATTCTGGCATTAGTCATTCTTGTCGGTGTTATCAATAACGTGTTTTTTGTTGGATTTAATGTGTGGAATGAAGGGTTTTCACGCGCGGAAATCAGGACAGATCTTGGCCAGGCTTTGGAATTAATCAGTAAAAATTTACGACAAGCCGGGAGTGTTGATGCTTTAACAGAAAGCAGCATTACGTTTAGCGCGGATTTAGGTGGAGGTGATGATACGTATCGTGTGTACTTGTATCACGAGGATGATCCTGAACCGAACCCTCCCTACACACAAGATACATATGATTTGCGCTGGGCCAAAGGAACAGTTGATTACGGGGCCGGGGCAAATCTTGTAACAGATATAGCGCAGCCAACGCATATCCCTTTCAGTCAGACAGGCGCCGTGATCACGATGGATTTAACGGCCACGCGGGGGGATGAGACGTTAAGGCTGCGGTCTAATGTCAGGCCCAGGAATTTATGAACCGTCGTGCCGCCACACTCCTTTTGACGCTTATTTTTATGGTAGGGCTGATTGTGATGGCGTCAGCTTATATGTTGCTGGTAACAGTCGGTACGAGAAACGTCGGCGGCCAGGAAAATAATGTTAAAGCTTTTTATTTGGCGGAAGCGGGCTTGAATAAAGCTGTTTGGTATTTTTTAAACACGGCTCCGGATGGAACGACAGATGGTTCCTGGCGGACATTTGAGTATCCCGCTAATCCCGGCCCCAGCCCGAATCAGCCGAAACAAGAATCTTCAGGTGAAGGGACATATACGATGTGGGTCGGAGATTCGGGCGACAATGTTCTGATCACCGCCCGGGGAGAGGTCAACGATATTCAGCGTGTTGTTCAGCAGGAAATCAGTATCGGATTCAGTGCGCCGGAGGCATTTGATTATGTTATCTATGCCGGGGATGCCATTGATACGGCCGGAGCAAGCAACCTGACAATAACAGGAGATCAGCTGTCCGGGATAGATACAAATAATTTTCCGGAAGTTGATTTTGGTTATTACAAAAATTTGGCGCCACCCTCGCAGAAAAAAGGAGGGGCTTATACCTTTGTTCCCGGCACATATTCCGGTGTGTGGCACATCAATGGCCCTGTTATTATAAGCAGTAATGTTACGGTTAATGGAACGGTCGTAGCGACAGGGAGCATTAGTATGTCGGGCGGGAATTCTATTGTTTTAAACCCTGAGTCTCCCAACCCGGCACTTATCTCTAATGATGAGATATCAGCCGTCGGAAGTAGCGGTGTTACGATAAATGGGCTGATTTATTCAGGGGCTGACGGGGATGGCCGGACAAATTTCAATAATTCAAACAATGTTAATATTGCGGGGACGATTATTTCCGAAGGGGATGTCATCCTGACAGCTGTAAGCAACTCAACGATAATTTATGACGCCGGTATATTGGCAACCCCGCCGCTTGGGTTTAGCGGAGGAGGCAGTGG
>JAGLHE010000091.1 GCA_023143685.1 Candidatus Omnitrophota bacterium | reverse complement strand
GAAGTTGTTGGGATGAGTTCAGTTGCTAACACGTGGACGGAGATTTGAGGAATATTTTATGGGTGAACCGGATAAACAAAACCTGAAAATACAAGCTAAATTAGGTTCCGGAAAAACTGTGGTCGGTATTGATATCGGAACCGGTGCTGTGAATATCGCCCAGGTTGCAAAGTATAAGGGTAGGAATACGCTTATTCGAACCGCTGTATCTGATATTAATATAAAGGATTATCCGACGCGGGATGAGGCAATTCTGGCTGCCCTCAGGGAAGGGTTGTCCGGGTTTAATACAAAAAAAGCCAAGGTTGTGTGCGTTGTCAGCTCGCCACACACGTGCGTGCGAAAGATTGCGGCACCGCGAATGCCGAAAGACGAATTACGTCAGGCGGTTGTGTTAGAGGCGAAGCAATTTCTGCCATTTTCGATGGACGAAGCGATATTTGATTTTTATGTGCGTGATGAAGGCCTGGGCAAGAAGGCTGAAAAACTGAACGTGATTGTGGCTGCTGTTCCGCGAGAGACGATTTTAACATTGATGTCATATTTCAGGCCGGGTTTTTCCGGTTTATTGCCGGGACATAAACGCGCGGATAAAAAGGGCCGGAAACCTTCAGGGATCAAAGTGTCCGCGTTTGTGCCTCTGGCGTTGGCCCTTGAGAATATTGTTAAGAAATCAGGATATAAAAAGGACGAGGCTGTTGCTGCGATTGAAATGGGGGCTGAGATTACGGAGTTAAATGTTTTCAGCAATTCACGCCTGCAGTTTTCCCGCAAGATCCCCTTCGCGGGCAAAGACATTACCAAAAGTTTAACCGGGGCGCTTATCACAGAAAAGGGCAGGGTTCAGTTGACGCTGGAAGAGGCGGAAGAAATTAAAAGGGAATACGGTATTCCCGGGATTGAAGATAATCAGATGGTTAAGGGCAAGATTATGACAAATCAGATTTTGTCATTAATCCGCGCGAAAACAGAACAGCTGGTGCATGAGATCGAGCGGTCGTTTGATTTTTACCGGGAAAGTATTCGTGGACAGAAGATTAACCGGATTGTTTTGTACGGCGGAGGGGCTCAGCTGAAGGGGTTGCCTGACTGTTTGCGAAAAGAGTTGGGCGTAGAGGTGCGTCTGGGCGATCCGTTGGAAGGGGTTGAGCTTTTGTGTGATGAGGTCGTTGAGAATACGCAAGAAGCGCACCGGCTGGTTTTGGCAGCAGGTGCCGCGTTGAGTGATTTGCAAGGGATTAATTTGTGCCCGGCTGAGGCTAAAGAAAGGACACAAAGATCTTTTGTGCAAGGGGCGTTTGCGGTGATTGCCTTTTGTGTTGTTGCTGTGCTTTGTTTCTCTTTTTTTGGGGTTCTCGCGGAAGTGGCGGAAAATGAAAAGAAGGCCGGTAAGGCTGAAGCGCGATTTCAGGAATTGGCCCCCGGGCTTGAGAAATTGAAAGCAGGCTATCTTCTGGCGCGGGTAACAGCAGGTGGTTTTTACTGGGAAGAAGTATTAAAAGAACTTGGCCGTCTTGTTCCGCCGAATATGTACTTGAAAGAAATACGTTATGAAAATGACGTGATGGTTTTAAAAGGTGTTGTTACGCGAAGGGACAAAACAGATGGCCCCTCGTTGTCGCAATTTATGGTCGCGTTAGAGCAAGGGCTTTTAAAAGATGTTCAATTGGTGAATTTAATGAGAAGCGAAGAAAATACGTCAGCAGCAGAGTTTGAGATTATTTGCAAGGTAGGCGGACAATGAAACACGATAACACCAGGCAGGATCAAATATTAAAAATTGCGGGAGGAGTTGTTGTCCTTGCCGTCCTTTTGCTCTTGACGGCGCATAAAATATTTGTGATTAAAAATAATACGCTCGTCAGCACGCTAAAGGCAATTCAGGCGGATATCAACGTGGCACAAGATATTATTGCCCGGTCGAAAAACAGCAGGGCGCGTCCGCCGGTTATTGGTTCAGGAGAGATTTCTTTAGTGTTAGATGAGATCACCAAAGCGGGCAAAGCGCATCGCGTTGATTTCATCTCAATGCAGCCCCAGGCGGTCAGGAAACTGGAAAATGTCCCTTGCTCGGTTTTGCCTGTTTCTTTAGGCGTCGAATCGCGGTATAAAGATATGGCGCTTTTCTTGGGAGCAGTTATACGGCTAGAAAACAGCGCGGTCAGGGTAAGTGATTTGAAGATGCAGGCTGACGAAGATATTTTACCTTTGATCAGATCCAGTGTGACGTTGGAAATATTTATTAATAGCGACACACATTATTTTACGGATGAGCCGAATGGATAAAGACAAAAAACTTAAAATGTTGTTGCCGGTTCTGGTAGTAGTTTCGGTGCTGGTTTGGGTGCCGAATTTTAAACCGATAAAGTATCGCCGGACTTCGATATCAAAACAGGCGGAAATGTCGGCCCGGCAGGAAAAGCTTTTGGCCCTGATTGTCGCGGGCTCACCGGTTGAAGAAAAGAAAGTGAGCCGGTATAAAGAATGGGGCAGTAATCCATTTTTCAGGGAAGCCGTTCATGTGAAACAGGCTGAAGTGGATGAAGAATCGGTTTCTGTTAAGGCGGAGCAGGAAATTGTACCGGTAAAGATTGATGAGCAATTTGTGGTCAACGGGTTGTTTTGGAATGAAACCAAGCCGAGTGCTATCATTAATGATGAAGTGGTCGGCATTGGCGCGGCCATCGGCTCTTATACGGTTGTGGATATCCGGCAGGATGTTATTTTATTGAATGACGGTGTGCGTGATTTTGAGCTGCGTATCAGCGATGCAAAAAGAAGATAGACTTTATCATGCACCCGGCAAGTTACTGCTTAAGGTGAACAGTGCAGGGTATCCCGTGCTCAAACATCTTCGCTTCGTTTCGAAACTGCGCGTGGGACACCTCACACCATTCACCTTAAGCAGTAACTTGCCGGGTATTTTATAGTATAGGAATTTCAAAGACTCCATACGAAATTCCTACACGGGCATGAAATAGATGCGAGCAATCAAAAATATCAAGCGAGCTTATTTTATTATTTTAGTATATATAAATAGGTTGAATAATTTTAAGTGTTTATGGTAAAATTATGTCTCTGCAGAATAAAAGTTGGTTAATTGGTACCTCAATAATATATATTAATAAAATTATTAACACGGCGAAATTGACCGGATGACAGAAAAACAAACTCCCCCATCTTACACCTTTTCAGAATCTTTCCCCGGGGATAAAAAACGGAATTTTATTATTTTAGGCATCATCATCGGCCTTGTTTATTGGGTGGCTGAGTCTGTTTTTCATGTCTTTTTCTTGAACTTTTTAGAGCCGCACGAGCATGAGATATGGATGCGTTTGTGGACGGTAACATTCATCATTGCCTTTAGTGTTTATGCCCAGCAGTTTGTCCGTCAACGGCAAAGGGATAAGCGCCTGATTGAAGAAAAGAATAGATTTTTGATAGCTGTTTTAGATGCTTTGAAATTTCCGTTTGTCGTGATTGATGCTAAGGATTATTCAATAAAAGCGGCTAACAAGACGGCTAAAAGAATAAATCTTAAGGAAGGAAATTTTTGTTACATTTCAAGGCACGGACAGAAGCAACCGTGTGATGGCAAGGAGTATCCCTGTCCTGTCCGGGTTGTCAAAAAGACAAAGAAAGCGACAATTGTTGAACATCTTTATTGTAATAATGAGGGGAAACAGCGTGTGGAGGAAGTTTTTGCCTTCCCTCTCTTTAATAATGAAGGAGAAGTTGACAGTATTATTGAGTACACGCACGACATTACAGAACGCAAGCGCACAAGAGAGGTCCTTGTCCAAAATGAAAAACGATTGCGTCTTATGGCAAATGCCTTGCCGGTCCTGATCGCGTATATTGATAAGGGCCATTATTATCGTTTTCATAATTGCGCGTATGAGGAATGGCTTGGACGCGATGGCAACAAGATTGATAATTATCATATGCGGGATGTTATCGGGGAAGAACTATATCTTTCTGTTAAGAAATATGTGGAGGAGGTCTTGTCAGGCAATGAAGTTCGTTTTCATAAGGTCATATCGAACGCGGGTGGATCTATGCGTCATGTCGAGCTTTCTTATATTCCTTATTTGGGGGCAGACCAGCAAGTAGAGGGGTTTTATTCGATGGTTTATGATGTTACAGATCGTCTTAAGGCTGAGGCTGAACTCAAATTGCAACGGGAAGAATTAAATCATATGACAAGGGTCGCGACCTTAGGAGAGCTGGCCGCGTCTATCGCGCATGAAATTAATCAGCCGTTAAGTGCTATTGTCAGTAATGCTCAGGCTGCTAAGCGGTTTTCTCAAAAAGAGGATGTGAAGACAGAAGAGATCCAGGAAACATTAGCAGATATAATTGATGATGGAATACGGGCAGGACAGGTTATTCACCGGCTGCGCGCTTTATTGAAGAAAGAGGAGCCGGTCAGGGAAGGGATCAATGTGAATGAAATTGTTTATGAGATTGTGCATATGTTAAAGAGTGAGACGGTTATTAAAAAAGTTAAAGTTAATGTTGATTGCAGTGAACCGATACCGCTTGTTGGTGGAGATCGCGTCCAGGTTCAACAAGTTGTTTTGAATTTGTTTTTAAATGGAATTGAGACTGTAATGTCACGGGATCCGGAGGACAGAGTGTTGGATATTTGGACAAGTGGACGTGAACAGGGGATGGTTCAGGTCGCGGTTAAGGACTCCGGGGCAGGGATTATAGAGGACAGGGATAAACTCTTCAGGCCATTTTATACGACAAAGCAGGACGGGATGGGGATGGGCCTTTCGATTTGCCGTTCAATTATTGAATCGCATGGCGGGGAACTTTGGCTTGAAAACAATCAGGGACAGGGAGCGACAGCGTATTTTTCTTTGCCGGTGCATAAAGAGGAGATGGTATGCCATCCGTAATGCCGAAAATATTTATTGTTGATGATGATGATTCTGTGCGTAAAGGGCTGGAAAGACTGCTCAAATCTCTTGATTATCGTGTGCAGAGCTTTGCTTGCGCGCAAGAATTTCTTGATCAGGCATCGGTTAAAGGGGTTTGTGTTTTGATTTTGGATGTGCGTATGCCGAAGTTTAGCGGGCTGGACCTTCAGCAAGAGATGTTGCGGCGAAACATGTCATTACCGGTTATTTTTATTACAGGCCATGGCGATATCCCAATGAGTGTACGGGCAATTAAGTCCGGGGCGATTGATTTTCTTTCCAAACCGTTTAAAGAAGAGACATTAATTAATGCAATTGAACAGGCTGTGGTAAAAAGCAAAGGATTACAAAAAGAATACCTGAAATATCAAGCGATTCGAAATCGGATTAATGTTTTAACTGAACGGGAATTGCAGGTTATGAAATGGGTGATCACAGGGATGTTGAATAAACAGATTGCCCTGAAATTAGGAATTAGTGAAAAAACCATAAAAGTTCACCGCGGCCGTGTTATGCAGAAAATGGAAGTTGTTTCTGTGGCCGAACTTGTCCGCTTGACTGAAAAAGTCGGAATCAAGCCCTCTTCTTAAGTATTAATCACAATAATCCATAATACTCCTAAATTTCCAGTTGTTATCCGTATTGGACTAAAGGCCAATAGACCTGCTATTGTTTCTTTGCTATCCTTTTTGAGTAAACGAATGATTTATATGTACGACAAGGGTATGTTTATGGAAAATACTTCACAAATATTTGTTGTTGATGACGACGTTTCTGTCGGCAAATCTTTAAGCCGCCTTATTTCTTCTGTCGGGTTAGAGGCCCGGGTTTTTACATCCCCCACTGAGTTTTTAGACAATGTTACCCCGGAGACACGGGGGTGCCTGGTTTTGGATATCCGTATGCCGCAGTTAAGCGGATATGATGTCCAAAAATATTTATCAGATGAAGGGTCACAGCTTAAAACAATTTTTATCTCCGCGCATGAAGACGAAGAACCTTTAAACGGGAATAAGCCGGAAGGGGTTGTGGCTTTTTTACAAAAGCCGTTTAAAGATCAGGATTTGTTTAACGCCATCGCGCTGGCTTTAGGAAAGGAGAATTTGTCGTAAAATTTGATATAGGACCAAAGTCCTATTGAGGGTGGAATCAAAAGAAGTTATAGTTTTATGGTGACGCAGGTTTTTTGGGAAATTCTAGGGTAAGTTAATGTTTAAAGAAAACACAACAAAAAGGAGGAGGAAATGAAACAACCAACTACAAAGGTTTGTGCAGTGTTACTGCTCGGTCTCATTATGGCCGTTGGCAGTATCTTTGTACAAGCAGGGCCAGCCCAGGCACAGCATGCGTTTGATCTTGCTACATTTAAGACACTTGGGGCTAGTGTAATGGCTAAACTCATCGCTGGCAACACAAATGTAATATCTGATTTAGAAAAGATGACTGAGATCGGGATTGCAGGGGTTAAGGAACATCAAAGTGAAGCAGGTACCCCGGCAGTTGAGAAGAAGTTAATGCAGATTGTTCTTGATAATGTTGGATCTATGAAAGCCGCGTCATTAGAGGATATCGAACCTCAATGGCATGACGGTGAAGTTCCGGCATCAAACGGTGTGGATGTTGAACAGTTTGATCATTTTGATGAAGTAATGACCCATTATGACATGGTCATTCATCCTATTACAGCTATTACAGCTGTTAGAGCAGGTGAAATTGACCAGGCCAAGGATGAGATAGCAGAAGTTTTAGAGCATGCTGAGCATTTGAAATAAAAAGTAAGGCTATCTTGAAAAGGGAAGGGGATTCCCCCTTCCCTTTTCAAAGGTGGTAAGGTTTCGCGGGATACTATTTAGAGAAGAAAGCAGGTTCCCGCTTGGGGAATAAAATTTTATTTTATATTTCAGGAATGCGCGGATCAGAAACGGGTGGCGGTTCAAGGGGATACGCAAAAAATTTTCAGGTGTTTATAAATAGTCATTAAATTTTAGTATGTAAGAAGTTTTTAGTGCATTTAACATAAATCAGAGCGCAGGTTTTTAGATAACTAACAAGGAGGGAAGCATGCAGCTTAATCTGGGAAAGAAATTAATAGGTGGTTTTTTAGGGGTGGCCCTTTTGGTGGTGGTTGCCGGTGTCGCCGGGATTATGATGTCAGGCAAGATTGGCGATAGTGCTAACAGAGTGATGACAGCCAATGTGCCGCATAAAGATGTGGCAGCAAAAGCAACCCTGGCAGTTGTTACTGGCCGCGATGCAAGTGGAGAGTATCTCCTTAATAGTGAAGGGCTGGGTGAAATTAAAGAAGAGATTGAAGAAAGCATTGAAGATTTTGCTATGTTTACCTCGATGTTTATCAACGGAACAGACTCAAAAGCGTTTAAAGATAGTCCCGCTGGGGAGATGTATATAGAAGACGGGTTAACGATTAAGGTTGAGAAGGGGGATGCCAAATTAATAGAACTTGCTGAGCAGGCAGATGAGGCACATGCTGTGTTTGATGAAAGTGCCTATACTCTTATGGACGCGCATGACGCGAAAGTAGGTTATGATGTTATGTTGAATGAGCAACGTTATGATATACGAACATTTATGTATATAATTCAGAGGGATCATGAAGTGTGGAAAAAGAATCTGGAAGATGCCGCGAACTATAACGCGAGGTTTGATGGCCAGACAGATCCGCGTAAATGCCGTTTTGGTAGATGGTATTACAACCTTGAGACAGAGGACGAAGAATTTAAGAAAATGCTGGATGGCTTTGCCAAAAATCATGAAAAGTTTCATGATTTAGGGGAAAAAGTGAATGGTGCTAAAGGGGATTCCAAGAAATCCTATATAAAAAGAGGCGGCCGCACTTTCAGTAAAACTTCCAAGGGTTTTGATCAGCTTCATGTTTATTTGGCAACACGCATGCTGGAAATCAATACACGAGAAAAAGAATCAATGGCGTCCCTGGATGAATCATCCGGTGAGGTTGAAGAGATTATGACTCAGTTGACTGAGTATGTGGACCAGGAGATGGATGTCGCGAAAAAGACAGCGAATACCGCCCAGACATCTGCTCGCGTGATTTTGATTCTTCTTATTGTTGTAGCGGTGGCGATTGCGGTTGTATTGGGAACTGTATTGAGCCAAAAAATTGTTGATGCTGTGAATAAGATTGTGGTAATTGCTAAAAAGGTAGCGGACGGAGATTTAACAGATAAAGTTAATGTGAAGACAGGCGATGAATTAGAAACCTTAGGGGATAATATAAATAGTATGATTGATGGGCTGAGTACAGTTGTTGCTAATGTTAAAGACTCCGCAAGTCAGTTAGGGGCTGCGACAGAAGAGATCACTTCTTCGTCACAGCAGATATCTGACGGGGCGCAACAGCAATCCGCGAGTTTTGAAGAGCTTTCCAGCTCTGTTCAGTCAAATGCTGAAGGGGCACGTTCCGCGAATGACCTTTCCCAGACAGCTACCAAGAAAGCTCAGCAGGCGGAGCAGGCGATGGATAAGACCTTAGAGGCTATGTCATCTATGGAGAAGGGCTCTGCCCAGATTGCTGAAGCAGTCAACATTATTACGGATATCGCGGATCAGACAAACTTGTTAGCCTTGAACGCGGCGATTGAAGCGGCGCGCGCGGGTGAACATGGAAAAGGGTTTGCGGTTGTGGCTGATGAGGTTCGACAGTTAGCAGAGCGCAGCGCGGCTTCTGCCAAGGACATTGAGAACCTTATTAAGGAAAGTTTAAAGCAGGTGGAAAATGGTGTTGTTGTTTCTAAAGAAGCCGGCAATGATTTAAAAGAAATTGTGGAAAATATCGGCAAGATTGCGAGCCAGACTCAGGATATTGCTGGCGCAACCCAGGAGCAGGCAGCGGCTATGGAACAGAACTCATCTATTACAGAGTCGAATGCGTCAGGGTCAGAAGAGTTGGCTGCATCAGCTGAAGAGATGGCAAGTCAGGCGGACGCGTTACAGCAGCTGGTATCGCAGTTTAAGATCGAGGAGAGTGATGTAAGGGAGGGGGCACGAAAAACGGCTGCCGGGGGGACAACATCCAAAAAATCATCAGATGAGGATAAAGGCAAAGAAAAGGAAGGCTTAAGGATAGGATAAAAGAAGAATCGTTTTTGAGGGAGTCCCGCGAGGGGCTCCCTCAATTTGTATAGGGCTGAAGTTCAATAGAGTAAGATTTGTATGTTGTACAATTCGGGTGAAAAAAAGAAGGGGCTGTTTAAAAAGGCGTAGAACATAAGGAATGTACAATGGCAACAACACAAGAAAATATGAGCCGGAATGATATTTTGCAACTAGTTTGTTTTAATTTAGCAGACGAGGAATATGCCCTGGATATCCATAATGTCCAGGAAGTTATGCGTGTCGGGCAGATTACTCATGTTCCGCAAATGCCGGAATATTGTTTGGGGGTTATGAATATCCGCGGTGATGTGACCGCGGTTTTTGATTTGCGCAAAATTTTTAAGTTGTCTGCTAAAGAATTTGACGAGGATACAAGAATTTTAGCGGTAACCATTAAAGATACTATGGTAGGGCTTGTGGTTGATGAGGTTTTGGAAAATATGAAGCTGGATTCATCGAATATTGATCCAACGCCTGAAGTTAGAATGAACATCGAACGCGAATGTATTAGAGGGTTAGGCGAAGTTGAGGGAAGGATGATCGTTATTATGGATTTGTTGAGGATTCACGAATACATCTTGAAATCTATGGAATCTTTAAGGGCAAACTTTTAAATTTTTTGGGAGGGCTATGGCGGATAATTGTGCGGAAAATAATGCTGAAGATGGAGATTTAAAGAAAGATATTGAGATCGTCGAGTTTTCGATCGGGGGATGTTTTTACGGTATTAATGTGGCTGACATTAGAGAGATTATTCGTGTAGTAGACGATTTTATATCTGTCCCTGACACACATACCTCAATTGAAGGGGTGATTAATCTGCGCGGGAACATTATTCCGGTTGTGCATTTAGCAAGGCATTTAAAGATGGATATTGATTATAATTCTGATGAGAGCAGGGTGATTGTCTGTGAATATGGAGAAAGAATTGCCGGATTTTGGGTCGGAGCGGTTAACCGTATCCACCGCATGTCATTAAGTCAGGTAGAGCGGCCATCAGATTTAGTGAACGCGCAAGAAGGTTATGCGACAGGCCTTGTTAAAATTGATGATAAGGTTGTTTTTTTATTGGATTTTCAAAGGGTGGCGGATGATATTATCCATTCTTATCGCAGGAGTTAACTATTATTTGCCGTAATTACAGGAGAAAAAAGGATGATAGCCGCAGTTAATAAAACAACCACACCGGAACGCCGGAAATATGTCCGGATTCCGGTGAAACAAATTTTAAATTATGAAAAATTTACAGCAAGAAGTTTAAGTATCGGTAATATAGAAAAAAAAGTCGAAACAATAACCAGGAACATGAGCGCGGGTGGGTTATTGTTTGAAACAGACGAAAAATTTAAATTAGGAACACTTTTAAAATTAGAGATGAAGGTCCCTGGGTGGGAAAAATTTAAAGCCGAGTTTTACAAGAAGGACAAAACTTCACGGTCCGGCCTTGTTGTGATTTTGGCGTCAGTGGTACGTGTTGAAATTATTCAACCGGAAACAAAGTTTGATATCGGTGTGTGCTTTGTAGGTATTGATAAGGGCCATCAGGGGGCATTATCAAAATATATAAAAAAGGAAATAAAATAAAAAAAGCGAGGAGAAATGAAAATAACATTAGGGACAAAAATATATGGAAGTTTTGGAATTATTGTTGTATTGCTTATGGGGGTGTTAGTCTTTAATTCTTTTTTGTTCTCGAGTAATAAAGAGCAGGCCCGGTTGGTGCGTGAAGAGTCCTCATATTTTGCCCTGCTTGCAAAAGATATACAAATTAATGTTATACAAGTTCAGGGATGGTTAACAGATATCTCCGCGACACGCGGTGCTGAAGGTTATGATGACGGTTATGATGAGGCAGAAGTGAATGCTGAGGAATTTTATGAAAGGGTAGAGGAGTTTGCCGCGATGTTAAGGAAAGAAAATGATACCAGAGCATTGCGGAAAATAGAGGGGTTACTGGAGGATTTTGAAGGTTTTTATGAGATGGGTAAAGAAATGGCAGCTGCTTATATAGAGGAAGGGCCGGATAAGGGAAATGTTCTTATGGAAAAGTTTGATCCATTTGCTGAGAAAGTATATAAAAGTATAGATTGGTTAGTCGCGACTCAAACAGAGGAATTGAATGAAGCCACGGTATCTATCGAAAAAGGAAGTGGAAAAGCTTTTGTTTTAAATTTAATTCTTGGAGTTATTTGTTTAGTTTGTGGCGGAATATTAGCAGCAATGTTGACGAAATATATATTAAAGAATTTGGAAAAAATTTCATATGTTGCCGGAAAAATTGCTGAAAAGGATTTGAGGGAACAAGTTGTTATTAATACGGGTGATGAGTTGGAAGGCTTAGGAGTAGATATTAATACTATGGTGGATGGTTTAAATGCTGTTGTGAGTAATGTCCTGGATTCTGCGAATCAATTGGCATCAGCAACAGCAGAGATTACAGATTCTTCGCAGCAGATATCAGACGGAGCTCAGCAGCAATCTACCAGCTTTGAAGAGCTTTCAAGCTCTGTTCAGTCAAATGCTGAAGGGGCACGGGCGGCTAATGACTTGTCCCAGGATGCAACGAAGAAAGCACAGAAAGCGGAACAAGCCATGGAAAAGACCCTGGATGCGATGGGGTCTATGGAAAGGAGTTCAGGGCAGATCGCTGAAGCGGTTAATATCATCGCGGATATCGCGGATCAAACAAATTTGTTGGCCCTGAATGCCGCGATTGAAGCTGCCCGGGCAGGGGAACACGGAAAAGGGTTTGCGGTTGTGGCAGATGAGGTTCGTCAATTAGCGGAGCGTAGCGCTGCTTCAGCTAAGGATATTGAAACTTTGATTAAAGAAAGTTTAAAGCAAGTGGAAAACGGTGTTGTCGTTTCCAAAGAAGCAGGTGACGATCTAAAAGAGGTTGTTGAAAATATTGGTAAGATTGCTGAGCAGACGCAAGGGATTACGGCAGCAACGCAAGAGCAGGCTGCGGCAATGGAAGAGAATACCTCCATTACAGAATCAAACGCGGCTGGATCAGAAGAATTGGCTGCGTCAGCTGAAGAGATGGCAAGCCAGGCTACGGTTTTGCAAGAATTGGTTAACCAATTTGTGATTAATGAAGAAGTATCGAGTGCTGTTGCCGCGCAAGCTTCAAAAGTTTCGACAACAACACCCGCGCAAGCCGGTGGTCCCGGCTCGTCTGAAAAAGATAAAAAGGAGGAAGGGTTGCGAATCGGCTAAGTTGTAGTACAGGAATTTCAAAGGCCACAAACGAAATTCCTGCATGGGCATAAAATAGTTGCGAGCAATCAGAAGTATCAAGCGAGCTTGTTTTATAGTATAGGAATTTCAGATACCACAAAAATTTTGGGAGCGAAACTATGAGCAAAACAGCGGAGAAACAAGAAGAATTTTCCCACCAGGAAAAAGATGCGTCAGATGAAATAACGACTATTTGTATTGATTCAAGAAAACTTGACCGTCTGATGAATTTGTCTGGAGAGTTAGTCACATTGCGGGGTCAGTTTGCTCAGCTTGTCACGATTTTAAAGGCGGACTTGGCAAAGACATCTGACAAGGGTATTTCGGAAAACCGGATAAGGGCTTTTGATGATTTAACGAGTACCCTCGGCAAAGTTTCTTCAGATATTCAGTCAGGTGTTATGCAGGTCCGCATGGTCCTGATTGAAAGAATTTTTGCTGATTGCCGGGAAGCAGCTCAAAGAGTCTCTGTTGAGAAAAAAGTGAATGTCGATTTTAAAGTTGAAGGTGAAGAGACAGAGGTGGATAAAAGAATCATTGATATGTTAAATGAGCCGTTGATCATGATGGTAGAAGACGCGATTGTCAACGGGTTGGATGATCTTCCTTTGAGGGCGAAATTTGGAAAAGCTGAAAAAGGAGAAGTTGTTTTAAGGGCTGAGCATAATGGAAGTTCGATTTGTATTTCTGTTCGGGATGACGGTAAGGGACTGGACGTTGATCGGTTAGTCGAGAAAGCCATTGAAGGCGGATTTTTGACACAGGAGCAGGCTGGAGGGATGGATGATAATGAGAAGGCTAAATTGCTTTTTGTGGACAATCCGGAAATTTCTGATAAAAAAATTGTCCAGAGGGATATTGTAGGAGGGATGCATAGTGTCCGTGAAATGATCTCTTCTGTGAATGGATTGCTTGATGTGAAAACAGAACGAAATCAAGGGACAACAGTTGCGATTAATATCCCTTTAACCTTGTCGATTTTTCAGACATTGCTCGTTAGGGTGAGTGACCAAGTTCTGGCGATCCCGATTGAGGCTGTGACAGAAATCATTAAAATCCAGACCGATGAGATTTATTCAATTGATGGGAATGATACTGTTAAATTGCGGGGACACGCGTTAAGTCTGATAGATTTGAGAAAGGTTCTTGGAATCCAGGGAGAGATGCCAGGAGAGGGACAATCACGCAAGGTTGTGGTTGTGACTGACGGGGAAATTCAGGTAGGCATCGAGGTGGATTCTTTGATAGGGGAGGATGAGATCGTTATTAAGGCTTTATCAGAATACTTTTTACATGTTAAAGGAGTTGCCGGGGCTTCTATTTTAGGAGATGGACGAGTGGCTTTGATTCTGGACCCGGTAACGATTATTAAAGCAGCAAGTTGATAATACATTGGGGGTCAGTTCTCGACTTGACTACATCTTGGTAGATGTAATCAAGTCGAGAACTGACCCCCAAAAGGATTTTACGTATGTTTCGATCACAAGTATATATTAGTTTGGTGATAGGTATTTTTTGTTTTCCGTTGCTTGTTAGCGGTGAAGAATATCCGATACAGGGATCAAAAAAAATACAGTTTTTTACAGGGGGGAAGGAACAGAGAAATCCGGATGCCGGAAAGGCCAGTGCTTTGAAGATGACAGGGGTGAGAAGGGCCTTTTATCGTAATGGGCAGGTACGGCATGAAATGAACTACAAGGATGGCAGGTTGTATGGTGTCAGTAAGATTTATTATCGTAATGGAACGCTCAAAGAGGTTGTGGCGTATATAGATAGTCGTAAAGATGGGGAACGTAAAGAATATTATCCGGATGGCAAGGTTTTGCTCGAGGAGAATTATATTTTAGATCAACTAAATGGTGTCATGAAAAAGTATCGCAGCTCGGGCGTTTTGGAGTTTGAGACCAGTTATCATGACAATGTTAAACATGGTGTGAACAGGGTATATTACAAGGATGGAACGTTAAAGGAACAAAAAACTTATGATGATGGGGATGTTGTTCAATTGAAATTGTTCCGATACGACGGTTCGCCGGAGAAAGAAGAAAATCATGATAAGCATTTCCGGAAACATGGGGTGTTTAGAGTTTATTATGAGAATGGGAAGTTGAAAAATGAGAAGAATTACAAAGATGGACAGCAGCATGGTGATGTGCGGAATTATTATCAGAATGGCCATCTTCAGGCTGAGGGGAAGTATGAGTATGGGATGAAAGAAGGGCTGTTTGGTTTTTATTATAAGAATGGGGTTTTACAAAAGGAACTACACTTTTCCCGCGACGTGATGCATGGTGTGTTTAAAGATTTTTACCCGGGTGGAGAGTTAAAAGCAGAAGGTAGTTATGTCCATAATGAGCTGGAAGGTCCGTTGAAGGAGTATTTTGCTGACGGGGCGTTGATCAAAGAGGTGATTTATCAATATGGTGAATTGAATGGGGAATCAAGAACATATTATCCTGGCGGAGAACTTGAAAATCAATCGCGGTATGTTTATGGTAAGCAAGAAGGGCAGTATAAGAGTTTTTATGAAAACGGAAGGGTTAGGGAAGCGGGTGAATATATGCAAGGACAATTGAATGGCGTTATAAAAATTTATTATGAAAGCGGAATGTTGCACAAGGAGGAAATTTATAAAAAAGATGCGTTGGTGCGGGTCCGTGAGTACAATGAGGAAGGTGAGTTGATAATGGAGTCTCGGTAAGGAAACACCGTGTGTAGTGAAAATGTCTAAATGTGTCGTCGGGAAAAAATTTTATGGCATTTATTGTCGTAGGGCTTAACCATAAAACATCTTCGATAGAAGACAGGGAAAAGTTTTATCTTTCAACAAAAGAGCGGGAATGTTTGTTGAGTGAGATGAAGAGTTTTCCGGGTATTATTGAGGCCTTTGTCTTATCCACGTGCAACTATTGATGGTGTGACGGTGATTTCGATTGATGAACTGGATAAAGTTGTTCAGGATAACGTTAATAACCGGAAGGAAGCTGTCAGAGATGTTGAGAGAATTATTGAGGCTAAGGT
>JAGLHE010000090.1 GCA_023143685.1 Candidatus Omnitrophota bacterium | reverse complement strand
TCCGAGGGAATAAGGAAGTGATGTTGGCTATGGAAGGTTCTGAAAAAAAGGTTTTTGCGGATCAAGATGATCTGCGTATTCAGAAAGTTCAGCAAGTTGCTTTGGCAGGAGTGATTGTTAATATTCTCTTGTCAATTGTCAAATTCACTTTTGGGATTTGGGGTAAAAGTCAGGCTGTTATTGCTGATGCTGTTCATTCCTTGTCGGATTTAAGTACAGATTTTGCTGTTATTTTCGGGGTTAAAGTATGGTCAAAGCCGGCGGATGAAGACCATCCGTATGGCCACAGACGTATTGAAGCGTTTGTTACGATTTCAATAGGGATAGTTCTTTTGATGGTCGCTGGCGGAATGGCGTATCATGCTCTTTTAAATATGCAAAAGGGAGATGGTCATCAACCCGGGATGATTGCATTGGTGGGGTCTGTCCTTTCTGTTTTTTTTAAAGAAATTCTTTATCGATGGACTCTTGCGGCGGGGAAAGAGGCTAAATCGTCGGCGCTTATCGCGAATGCATGGCATCATAGAACCGATGCGTTAAGTTCTGTCCCTGTTGTCCTGGCTGTTCTGGCTGCCGCGGTGAGTCCCAAGTGGGCATTTTTAGACTATATAGGGGCTTTTGTTGTGTCTTTATTTATTGCGCATGCGGCATGGCGAATTATGCGTTCCGCGTTTTTGGAGATGATTGACACCGGCACATCACAAAAAGGCCGAGAAAAAATTTATAACATTGTTATGGAAACAGAAGGAGTTAAGTCTTCGCATGCTATCCGTAGTCGGAGAATGGGTTCGGGTTGGTATGTGGATTTACACATACAGGTGGATCCACAGATGAGTGTCCGTTTGGGGCATGACATTTCGGAAAAAGTAAAAAGAAATCTTATGGATAAAGGACCTGATGTTTTTGACGTTGTGGTCCATTTAGAGCCGCATGAAAAATAATTCCTAAATAAATTTATTTGCTTGTGTTTCGATCTTTTTATAATTAAAATAATTTTATAGAAAATCAAGAAGAATATTTTAAAGAAGGAGAATATGAAATGTGGAGAATTCTAATTGCGGAAGATGTTTTTGAGGCGCGGCAGCTTCTGGTGGAAAGCCTGAGGGAATTAGCACAATGTGATGTGGTAGTCACAGGGAAAGAGGCCGTGAATGCTTATAATGTTTCTTTAAAGAATGAAAAGAAATATGATTTGATATTATTAGACATTGCTATGCCGGAAATGGATGGGATGGAGGTTTTGCATAAGATCCGCGAGAGTGAAGAAGATGCGGGAATTTTATTCGGAAAAGGTATTCCGATTATCATGGTAACAGCTTTTAATAAGCCGATGGTGAGTGCTTTTGGTAAGGGGTGTGATGATTATATTGTTAAACCGATTGATCCGGACATCTTGATAGAAAAGGTTAAAGAAAAATTAGAAAAATAGAAGAGTTGTCTTTTAAAATATGGAAGCATTCTCTAAGGGCTTCGACAGAATTCAGTCGAGGCTCTTTTTTTTGGTGAGGAGTACGCGGTCGAACGCGAAGCTGATAAGGATTAAGTAAAGAGGAGCGACAGGGAAGATAAATCTTGGCAAAACAAGAAAGCACGCGTGAAGAAGATTAAAAGTAAATATAAGAAGCAAGATGTTTCCTGAAAGAATAGCGTGGCTCACTTCCGGCCCTTGCCGGCAAAACATTTCTTTTCGGTTGATCCATATAAAATAGACTCCATAAAGTAATCCTGCCAGAACAAGAATTGGCATGGTGAATTTCAGGCCGATGGCAAAAGGCGTGAAGCTGAAGATTTTATCAAGCCATAGAGGATATATTACAAATCCTGTTTTCGTGCTTTCCCAGAAAAGCATTTTTAAACCGGTTGCGGTATAAAATAAGGAGAATCTAAAAGGGTGCGTTGCCACTTTTTTAAGAGATAGATTAACAAGGCGTGAATCTATGTCCTCTTTGGGCACCCCTTGGTTTTTTAACTCCACGATTTTTTTATTCACATTATCTTCCAGGAAAAGAATGAGTTCAGCCCCCGGGGTGATCTCGAAAGATTCTTGCAACCGTTGTTTTGTCAAATTGTCAGTTCGTAAGTTTGTGATTCCGTAAAGATTTCTGGCCCCGTTTGGCGTGTAGATGTATCTGCCGTTATAGTGGGCATTTAAGGATTTCATCGAATGCATAAACAACATCGCGACACTTAACGTTATAAAAAGAAAGAATATGGACCGCAGCGCGTGGTCAAAACTTTTTGAACGGAGAAAGGATATAATCCGAAAGAGATACGGCAGCATAAACAAGAAAAGGATGTAAAAGAAGATAGCTTTGGTTGCCATGGCCCCGATGAAGAGGAAGCCTAAAAATAATCCATTTATTAAAATTTCAGGATAAGGGGCGTTGGGAATTTTTTGCCAGGTTTTTGCTCCTGCAAGAACAATCCCTAAAGCAAAAGGAAAAACAGCAATTTCAGAAAACAAGCTGAATGCCGCGTTAACTAATGCCGGAGAGAACCCGAGATACAAAATAGTTAGAGCGCACAGAAGGGGTTGTACCCGGAGGTTTTTAAGAATTTTTAATACAAGAAATTGGCTCGTTAATAAAAACAAGATTTGAATAATTTTTTGTATCGAATGATAAGATACAGAGCAGGCATCAGCTATATGCATGGAAACAGATATTAGAAAAGGATAAAAAGGTTCCCGGCTGGGCCCTGCGCGAAAAAATTCTCCCCATCCTTGTTGGTATATAATTGTGCCCAGTTGTTCGTATCCGAAGGCGTCATAGAGAATAAGCATTTGTGATGTAAGCGCCAGATAGATCCAGTAAAGGCCTGAAAGAATAAAGGCGAAGGGGACAAAGGGGAATTTTTGGTTTTCAGTTATGCCTGGTTTGCAGAAGAAGTTTATCATTTTTAATTAGGGTTTTATTTTTTGTGTAAAATAATATTATGCATTATAGCACATGAGATAAGGGACAGAAGAGACCTTTTTTGCGTGCAACGGGCTATGCGCTACGTGCAACGAAAAAAGCTGGAGCTGCGATGCACGAAGAAAAACCTCGAGCATCAGGCCTCGTACCCCGTATTTTCAAAGGAACCAGAAGCCTGATTGACAGATCGTTACGCATAGATTAACATGTCAGAAGATATATTATTATAATTTTTTAGAGAAGAAAGAAATGTTCCCTTTTCAGCTAAAAAAAATCCAGAAAATTTGTCCATTACTCTTTCCGGGAATTTTTTTTGTTTTTTGCGGTTTTCTTATTTTGTCCGTTGCCGGGAGTCTTTATGAGGATGAAACCCGGCCTGCTTTTTTAAATAATTTCCTTGTCGAGCACATTGTGGCAGAGCGTGAACGTGTTAAAGGTAAAGCCCAGGCCGTTTATTTGAACCATTACAAGCCTTCTTTTGATAATGTTAAGGAAATTATTCGGGATCCAAAGAATGTTCCTACTGAAGAGTTGATGAAATATGTCCCTTATTATGAAAAATTAATTGAGTTTCTCCCGGATTATCCTGATTCTTATGCTGTTCTTGGGTTTTTTTATTATTATTTGAATAGGACCGATGATGCCCTGGCCATATATCAAAGGGCGGTAGATCTGGGGCCGTATATTTTTTGGGCCTGGCATAACCTGGGGATCATATATTACGAAATCGGGGAATATGAAAAAGCTATCTTTGCTCTTAAGTGGGCTGTTCAGCTGCGTCCTGAGGTCAAAACCAAAGCGATTTTCTCCTCCAAGATTTATAAAGAAATTATTGTTCCACGAAAAATGGAATATTTGGTGGGGGTCGGGCTGCAGGAAGGAGGGCGTAGCGCTTATGAGATCATTGTGAGAAGTTGCTTTTTTCTTAAGAGGCACTTCGGGATGTTAAAAATGGCAAGGCATGTCCTGGAAGAGAATGCCTTTGAAAACAGGATTTTTTATTATTACGCCGGAGTCGCGTCCTTTTATCTTAAGGATTATGCGAATGCAATTAAATTTTTGAAGCAGTATATTGGCCACAGGGTAGAGCAGGCAGATGCGTATCAATATTTGGGCCTGGCATTGCAGGCACTTAACAAGAAGAACGAAGCGCGAAATGCGTTTGGCCAGGCCAGGCGCCTGGGATGGATGGATCAGGATTTGGGGCTTTTTCAGCCTGAACTTTTGGGTGTTAAACTTTTCTAACTTTTAACCGGGAAAAAGGAAAATTTTGTGATTCAAAAGATGAAAAAACAGTATCTTCTCGGCATTGCTATCGTCCTGTTCTTTATTTTATTCAAGATCGGGGATTGGTTGGCACAGCGTAAGCCCCTCTGGAATGATGAGGTGTATACGCAGATATACACGCTTGATGACAATTCGTATTTGGATATTTTGCGGATTCGGTTTCTTGAGGGAAATAGTTGCCCGTTGTTTTATATTATACAAAAGGCGATGTGTGATTTGGCGCAGTATCGGTTTCCTCATGAATGGCATCAGGAGTGGCTTGTTAGTGATTTGAAGTCGCAGAGGTTTTTGCGTATCCCTTCTAATATTTTCATGTCGTTCTCGCTTGTGCTTATATTTTATTTTTTTAGCCGGTATTATTCTTTAGGGACAGGGCTCTATTCTTTTCTGGTTTCTCTCTCGTCTTATATGGTTTGGGTGTATTGGGTTGAGGCGCGGCCGTATGCTATTTGGTTTTTTTTGACAACGGCCCAGGCATTGATTTTTCTGGTCATGATTAAAGAAAAACAAAAGTGTTCACATCTTTGGCCATGGCTTAGCGTGATACATGTGCTGTTGTCGTTGACCGTGATCGTTAGCATAGCACAAATAACAATTGTTTCATTTTTGCTGTGGTTTTTGAAAGAAAAGCAGTGGAAGAAATATATTGTATTAACAGCGATTCCTGTTGGTTTATGCTTTTTTTATTATTCTCAGTCGCCGATTTTGGCGTATTGGTTGAGAGACCCTGCACAGCTTCTTTATTATAATTTTCCTCGGGCGTGGATAATCTTTTTCTTTGTTTATGGGATTATGCTCTTTTTACGGGAGAAAACAAAAATCTTGAATTCATATTCTGATAAGACAAAAAGAGAAGGGGCGGGTTTTTTTGTTTTTCTGGCCCTTATGCTTGTTGCATCACTCGCGCTTTTGGGAATTTTAAAGATGCGGGCAGACCCGGTTAATTATTTAGCGGTAGTAGATCCACGGTATTTTATTTATTTGACGCCTATTGGCATTATCGCGATAACCTTGTTTTCGGTTGACTTTATGCGGGCCTTTAAGGAAAACCGATGGATGAAAATTAATCTTGTGGTGGGACTGGGCGGGATGTTGGTTGTTTGTTTCTTAAAGACCTATTCTGATTTAATCGCGTTAGCTGTTTATTAGGAAAATTTCATGTTATTAAAAAGAATTATTCAAGGTATTCTGACCGGATGTTTACTTTTTGGAGTGGGCACGGCTATTTTTCATAATTACCAAAAAGTTATACCGTATTTGCGGAAGGATTTTCTGACTTACAACCTTGGCCCTGTTGACCACAAGAGGGTTCAAGCCAAAGCAATAACAGGATCCCTAAATCATATTATGCCGGAGCTGGAGTATCTTTTTAAGCTTTTAGAAGGAGAGGTGGCATCCGACCATAAAAAGATTCAGGAAAGCGTTGAGTATTATTATCAAATCATACGATTTTTCCCGCAGCATGCGGACGCGTATGCCATGTTAGGAAATTGTTATTATATTCTTGAGGATAAGGTGAAAGCTGCTGCTTTTTACCGGAAAGCCTTGGAATTTAATCCGGTGTCATTTTGGGCCTGGTATGATCTTGGGGTTATAGCATTTGAACAAGGGAATTATCCTGTAGCAATTTCGGTGTTAGAGGCGGCACTGAAGCTAAACCCTGCGATGGTGATTAAAGCTATTAATTCTTCTCTGATTTATCGCGGTATTCAGCAACGGCTTGGTGGTGATTTTTTAGTGAGCGATTCTTTGCATGAAGGATATCAGCAGAGTTATAAAATGATGGTTTTGAGTTATTATTATATGAAGGATTTTGAAAAAATGTGGCAGACGGCTTTGTCTGGAATAAAGGATTTTCCGTCGGATAAAGATTTTTTTTCCTTTTACGCGGGGCTTGCTGCTTATCATAAGGGGGAATATCCTCATGCGATTTCTTTTTTTCAGGAAGTAATTAAGGATAATCCTCGTAATGCGGATGCTTTTGTTTATTTAGGACAGTCTTTGCGGAAAACAGGACAAAATCTTGTTGCTTCCGGAATGCTTAAGAAGGCTGTTGCCTTGCAGCAAACGCGTCAAGCTGTTGTCTTGCCGGGCATTGAAGTGCGGGTACGTATTTTCTGATAAGAGAGGTTTGTAACCGGTGAGTTACAGAGGTTTTTAATGTTTGCTTGACAAATAAACTCCATTATCATATGCTGTACATATGAGTACAGGATTAATGAACACAGCAAGCCAGAGATTTGCCAAATTAGCAACAATGCATGAAACCATTTTTCATGCACATGATTTAGCAAACTTATGGCAAATTGAAGATAAAAATACTCTTTATACAACGTTAAAAAGATACAATAAAGAAGGATTGATATTTCGTATTCATAAAGGCCTGTACGCCTTGCAGCCTGTGCTAAAGCTTGACCCGTATTTGTTGGGCATAAAAATATTACACCAGTATTCTTATATCAGCACAGAGACAATATTAGAAAAAGAGGGTATTGTCCAACAAAGCTCGCCCTATATTACTTTAGTCAGCTCAAAATCAAAAAAGTTCTCTGCAGGCGCAAATCAATACTGCTCACGACAGTTAAGCGATAAATACTTATTTCAGACTTGCGGGATACACGATGTTAATGGCATAAAGATGGCCACCTCTGAAAGGGCCATAGCAGATTTATTGTATTTCAATCCTGGGGCATTTTTAGATTCGGGCCATTTTGTTAATTGGAAAAAAGTAATAAAATTGCAAAAGGAAATTGGGTACCCTGTCCATAAACGATACCGATGATTCTTCCAAACCCTAAAGATGCTGTTCATAAAGCTTGGTTATACCGGGTTTTAACTGAATTTTGCGATAATCAAATAATATCAAAATCTTTATATTTTAAAGGTGGCACTTGCGCAGCGATGCAGGGTTTGCTTGATCGCTTTTCGGTTGATTTGGATTTCGATTATGTTGCTCCCAGGGAGGATTTGCCGGTCGTCAGAAACGAAATGGAAAAAATATTTGCACGATTGAGCATGAACATTAAGGATAAAAGCAACAAAGTTCCGCAATATTTCTTAAAATACCCCGTAGAGACAAAGGATCAAAGAAACACGATCAAGATTGATGTAACCATGCCGCCACCGGAAGCCAATACATACGAATCAACGCGTTTAACGGAAATTGATCGAATATACCACTGCCAGACAATTGAAACCATGTTTGCCAATAAATTGGTTGCCATGATTGAGCGTTATGAAAAGAATGAATCCATTGCAGGGCGAGATCTCTATGATATTCACTATTTTTTTCTGGCTGGCTATGCGTACAATGCAGACGTGATCAAAGAGCGAAGAGCCATTTCAGAGTTAAATATTTTCTTGACAGAATTAATCTCTTTCATTGAAAGCCATATAACAGGCACGGTCATAACCCAGGACCTTAATATGCTGTTATCTTATGATAAATTTAAAAGTATTCGAAGAATATTGAAACAAGAAACACTGATGTTTTTACGAGACGAAAGTAAGCGGTGTGTGCGCAAGGCAAGTTGATTTTCTGGGTAAATTTTAAGAGGCCTTAATAACTAATATGAAAATATATACTAATAATCAACGAAGCCTTTTATTGGCGTTCTTTCTGTCTTTTGTCGCGTGGGTATTTTGTTTTCGGGCGTTTATTTCAGGAAATGCGGGGTTGTTCGAAGATGCTGTTCCTTATTATGATCATATCAAGTTTTTTATCGATAATATCGTGCGAGGCACATATCCATTGTGGGATTCTTATTGGAACGCGGGAGTGCCTAATGAGTTTTTTTTGCGGCGCATGGGGTCTTTTAATCCGCTCTTTATTCTGGTCCTGATTTTTCATAAGGTCGGAATCCCGTACATGCTGTCCTATCTGATGTTTATGGTTTTCTATTTTTTTCTGGGGATGTTTGGGTTTTTTTTGTTGGCACGGCATTTATTTAAGGATGATCGTTTAGCTTTTACAGCGTATTTGATTTTAATGTTTTCGTCGATTGGGACAAGGATCTTTGATTCTTATTTTATGTTAGTTATTACCCCTCTTGTCTGGTTCTTTTATTTTCTGTTCGCCTTTGCTGAAAAACAAAAAAAGCTTTTTCTCCTGGGAATTGTTCTGGCGTTTATGATTTTAATGACAACCTATGTACCGTTTTATTTTATCGCGATCTTTTTGGCGTTTTTAATGTTTTTTGTCCCGTGTTATTTCTCTTCTTTTAAAAAATTCCTGGTTAATTTTTGGCGATTTTCTTATAAAAATAAAATATTTATAGCTTTTTGCGTTTTTGCGATTATGATATCTTTCCTGCCGGGGGTATTATTTTTTCTCGAGGGAAAAGGGGGCGAACTTGCTATGCCTCGCAGACATCATATTTCGACAGATCAGAATATTTTGGGGGTGTCAAATTATACCATTACCCGGTGGGCTATCCCTGAGGATATTCTTTATTCTTATACGTTTGATGATTTCAGGCGATTTTGTTTTGCCTTGTTGTATGTTCCGGTTTTTGGATTTATCCTCTTTTTTCTGGGGGCATTTTCAGCAATTACCCGGCGTACGGTTTTTCTCCTTTTATGGGGTGGCTTTGTCTTCTTGGTGGGATCTCCACGGTTAACACCTCTTTATGATTTTTTATACAACCATGTCTTTTTCTTTCGTTACTTTCGAAATCTGCATTTTTTCCTTTGGTTTTTACTGCTGCCAATAAGTGTTCTTCTGGTGGTCGGTCAAGCCGGAAACTTCCTGAGGGATGTGCCGCAAACAAAAGCCAAGAAAGTCTTCTTATCGGTTCTTGTGTTGCTCGTTCACCTGGGTGTTTTTATTTTTGTTTTTAATCAAGGTACCGCGATTATGTCAACTTATCTGGCCCTTGGTTTAAGTTTGATGTTTTTCGTTTTATGTGCGTTAGGAGTCTTGAAAGAAAGGAACACTGTTTTTCTGTTGTTTCTTTTAGGCGCTGTTGTTGTCCAACCGGTCCAGGTTTACGGTTATCTTGCGAAAAACTCAAGGTCAAGTGGAGTGAAAGATTTTGAATATGATAAAGTATCGTTAGATTTTTCCTTTACACGCCAGAGAGGATACTCGCGAGGCGCGGGTCTTTATTTTGCCACGCACTGGTATAACTTTCTTGCAGAGAATCTTCCCGGTGATGCGTTAGACCGTTATTTGCAGTATAAATTTGTTGTTTATGACAATGTTGAGTGGATGCCTGACCAGGATTTTAATATCTCCCGTGTCCAAAGGATTTTTGCGGAAAATCAAAATATTGCTTTAGTGTCCCCGCATCCTTCCGACGAGGCAAGTGAGGATTTTATCCGGAAAGGAGCAGGGCAGGCCTTGCTGATTGAGGGTGATTCTGATCAGTTTCAGCTCTTGCGTTACAATACTAATGATTTGACAATCAGGACGCGCTTTGATTCCCCCAAATTTCTCGTTTATACAGATACTTTTCATAAAGATTGGCATGCGTATCTGAATGGGAAAGAAACAGATTTGTTTCGGGCGAATGTTGCGTTTAAGGGGTTGTGGCTCCCTGCCGGGGAAAATATTATCAGGTTAAAATTCGGAAATAATATTCGGCACCTTTTGAATTTTGCTTTTATGGCATTATTTTATGGTGTTTTTTTGGTAATAATTTTTCTGTGGCGTAAGGATTTAAGGTCATCAAGGAGTATGGCCTTAAAGTAAGGAAATGTTAAAACTTATAAAAGAGAACAAAATTGTAAAAAATGCTTTTTGGTTTGGAAAAAGGGCGTTTGTTTTTTATGTTTTACTTTTTTTCGTTGTGTCCTTTTTCGGAAATAAGCAAGAAGCTCTTTTTAAGGCAAAAGTCGCGTCTGTTGATCGGCTTAATCCCGGTTCTTTTAAGTATTTGATGGATTTCTCCTCCGGGGAGGCTGAACCGCAAAAAGATCTTTTTCAGGATTACTTGCATTATTATCGAAAAGTCGCTGAGTATATTCCGAACAGGGACGATGCCTTTGGGCTGTCAGGTTTTTGTTACTATTATCTCGGGCAAGAGTACCAGGCAAAAAAAGCGTATAAAAAAGCCCTTGAGATAAACAAGTATTTCTTCTGGCATTATTATAACCTGGCTGTAATTCATTTTAAGAATGGCCAGTACGAAGAAGTGGCGGCATTGTTAAAAAAAGCATTAGATATTAAACCGAAGATGGCTGTTATGGTTATGCTGACGTCGAAGATTTATAATGATATTTTCGGCAGTGTGGAAAGCCTTGGTGATAAACCGACAGAATCGTTGGGGGAGGGGTATGCGGATGCGCGGCGGATGTTGGTTTTAAGTTATTACCATCTTAAGGATTTTGAGAATATGTTGCAGGTAGCTGAATATTCTTTTCGTACCAAAGCAGACCCGACGATGGACTTTTATTTTTATGCGGGATTGGCAGCGTATGAAATGAAGCAGTATGGGAGAGCAATCCAGATTTTTCAGGAAATGGCAGAGAAAAATCCGTTGTCTTGTGAGGCATTTCATTATATCGGATTATCAGCACGGGCGTTAGGGCGGGAAGATGTGGCGCGGGGGGCTTTGCGGCAAGCAGAAAGGTTGCGAAAAAAACACACATCATATGAAAGAATTAATATTGAAGATAAGATTAAAGTACAGTTTTTCTAAAAAAGGGGTCAAAAAAGGGGTCAAGTCTTGTTTTGTTGACTTGACCCCTTTTCTTTTTCTTTTACTCCTCGTTTTAGGCTCATCGTGTGCGGTCCTTGAGATAACAGACTTTAGCCGTCTGTATCATAGTGTGATGGACTTGCATGTTGAGGGTCCCGTCGTGTATGATGCGTCTCCTTTCGGGAAATTGATCCGGGCAACATCGTATACAAGAAAGGCCCAGGACAAGATTGAGGGCATGCCGCATTATATAAATATTCTGGATACAGGAGATGAAGCTCTGCTGGCCCGTATCCACCTGATCCGTGCCGCGCAAAAAGCCATTTATGTGCAGACTTTTATCTGGTGTAATGATGAGTCCGGCCGGTATGTTATTCAGGAGCTGATCAATGCGGCTCAAAGGGGTGTTAAGGTAAAGGTGATTGTAGATAAACTGGGAATGGCGGATGATCCGGATCTTATTGCTTATTTCGCGGATGCCCACCCGAACATCGAACTCAAATTTTATAATCCCAGTACAGATCAGATATCCCCGTCGGCACTGCATGTTGTTGGAGAAATTGTTTTTAAATTTAAAAAGATTAACCAGCGGATGCACAATAAAATCATGGTCTTTGATGACCGTATCGCGATTACGGGCGGTCGAAATTTTGAAAATGATTATTTTGACCGTGGCCGGACGCGGAATTTTAAAGATCGCGATGTCCTTGTTGTTGGGCCGGTTGTTCAGGCGATGACCGAATCGTTTATGAAATATTGGGCATTTAAGTTGTCTATCCCGGCCAGGGATTTTGTGGATGTAGCCAGATCCATAGAGAATAAATCGTATGAAAAAAGGATGGGTGAAGAATTATTTTCTTTTGGAGGCCTGTTTGCCGATGTTGATCAAAAGGCGGACGATGCCGGGTATATCGATACGCATTTTGTTAAGAGAGCGTTTAAAGTTAATAAAGTTATGTTTATGGCGGATGAGCCGGGAAAAAATACAAGTTATGGCTTAGGCGGGGGGGGGAAGGCTTTTGAGCAGTTGTTGGAAATCCTTTCTCAGGCAAAAAAGAAAATATTGTTTCAAACGCCATATTTAGTTTTGGATAAACCGGCGGTGAAAGCGATTAAGAAAATTCGCAAGAAGAGCCCCGATCTGGATATTTGTATTTCAACAAACAGTTTGGCAGCGACGGACAAGGTCTCCGCGTATTCTTATGCTTTTAAGCAGAAGAAAATGTTTTTGAAAAAACTGCGGTTCCGTATATTTGAGTTTAAACCGGTTCCCGCGGATATTGGAAGCATGATGCCAAATTATGACCAGGGGCAGATGGGCCCGTTTCCTCTAAAAGACGAGGGCATTGTGAATGATATTTTAAAGGAGTTGCCTCTGTTTTCAGAAAGACGCTATATGTGTGTGCATGCCAAATCGTTTGTTGTTGATGATGAGATAGCATGGATCGGATCTTTTAATTTGGATCCGCGGTCGTTTCATTTGAATACAGAGGTCGGGCTTGTTATTTGGGACACCCGGGTTGCGAAGGCCCTTACGGATAATATGGAACGCGATATGGCTTCGCGAAATAGCTGGACGGTTGCCCGGCGTAAAGAAGTCCCTTTTGTTTCATTTTTTAGTGGGATGATCGGTTCTTTGATGGAACTGTTTCCTGTTGGTGATGTTTGGCCGTTCCAATATACATCTTTGTATGAACTTAAGGAAAACGAGGAGCATGTCCCATTTTATCATAAAGATTTTTACAGAAGGTATCGGAATGTGGGTTCTTTTCCCGGGGTTGGGCTTTCGACACGTCAGATTCAGCTGCGATTGCTTAAGGCCTTGACAGGTTTTGCAAAACCGCTTATTTGATGATTTCTGTGATTTCGATCTTGACATCCAAATTGTCATGTGTTAATGTTTTCGATATATTTAGAGAAAAGTTTATTTTAATCAAGGAGAAATATATGTGTTATGCAATCCCTGTAGTTGGAGCTGTTATTACATCGGTTGTTTGGAAAAAAACAAAAGATGTTAAAATTTGGTGGTTGAATATTATGTTTTATGGCGGTGCAGTGTTTGGCATTGTTGACCATCTGTGGAACGGTGAACTTTTTGTGGTGCCTGAGAATTTGGCGCATGATTTATGGTTAGGGTGTTTTATATCGTTAGCGGTTATTGTTTGCTGGTTGGGGTTGGTTCGTATGAGTCAAAAGAATCCGGTATTGGCAAGCTATGTGCGAGTTGATTCTAAACGATAAATAATGTGTATTTAGAAAAGGGTAGATCTTTTAAAAGGGTCTGCCCTTTTTTTATTGTGCGCCCGGCATGGCGCACTT
>JAGLHE010000009.1 GCA_023143685.1 Candidatus Omnitrophota bacterium | reverse complement strand
AATAAGTAAATACGTAAACAGTGCAACTCATACAAGTAGAAATACTCACGCAGATTATATGGGATCAGCCCTGAAAATAAGGAACATTAACCAATTTTGGCGTACGACGTTCAACGGGCGGCGGGCAAGAAAAATGATGCGGCCTTACCAAATTTAAAATTTCCGTCAAGATGACAAAAGGGGACTAACTAGGACAGGGCAACTACGAAACCCATTTATTCTCCAATTTTATATATTAATAGCTGTCGCTCTCACCTAAACAGCTGCATCGGGGACCAGACAAAACGTCCCATTTAAAATCATATCCGGGATATCCATCCGCAAAACATTCCTCCTGACACCGGGTAGCCCGCTCTGCAGATTCCGTATTTTTCTTATACGCAAAATGAAGCAGGTAGGCAACGACAGGAACCACAACAATAAACATAATAACCGTGCGTGCCGAAGCAGATCTTTCGCAAATAAACATTTTCTCTCCTTTCTCATATAACGGCGACGGACACCGTTATCCACCTTAGCTGGTTGTCGACGACAAAAAATATTAAAAATATTACGCGTCCGGCTTTTTCAGGCGAACAACCTCTTCTCTTACACCTGAAGCAATAGCCTGATAATCATCCTGCGCCCCTAAACGCGAACCTGCCGCCTTAAGATCCTTCTCGTCCAAAGGCTTTCCAAAAGTTATTTCAACAGGATATGGCCTCGGAAATTTCTTTGTCCTTGGCCAGGCTTCATAAGAACCATCGATGTAAACAGGGACCAAAGGGACGCCTAATTCCTGCGCTAATATCCCAACGCCTTTTTTAAACTCTTTCACCTCGCCATCAATGCTTCTTTCCCCTTCAGGAAAAATACAAACCGCCTTGCCCTCCCTTAACACATAAGCACTGGCCTGCATCGCTTCCACAAGATGTGTGGCAGGGTCTACAGGAATAACACGAATAAATTTTATGATATTGCGGACAAAAAACACTTCAAAATAAGCCCGGTACCCGATAAAAAATAAATCCTTTCTTAAAGGCCTTGACATTGCAGCCGCGACAAGAAAACCGTCAAGATAACTCCCATGATTAGGACACAATAGAAACGGCCCTTTCTTAGGGATATTTTCAACCCCTACAATTTTCATCTGCCAAACTGTTTGAAACAAAATACGCAAAAATCCGGAAACCATCAGTGTCCACATCTTTGCCAAACACCCAGGGGACAAATCTATTTTCTTCATCATGTTGTCAGGAAGTTTTCTTTTCAGGATTTGATCCCACACCGAACCTTGTACTTGCACACGCGCATCCCAATTTTGCGCGCCCCCTTCGCTTAAGACCAATTTCTCCACCTCAAGAATAAGGTCTCTAACCGTAAAAATCTTAACCGTCAGATCATCAGGAATCGACGTTTTAAAAACACCCTCCAATGCCGCGATCACTTCCACCCGGCCCAAAGAATCAATACCAAGGTCTAACTCAAGGTGATCGTCCAAACGGACACTTCGCTCCATAGTGACTTCTTTATTCAACACATCAATAATCACTTTTCCCACCGGTGAAGAGAGCAGGCTCAAATCTTCATCCGTCGGGACGTCTTCCTCCTGAGCCTCCTTTTCCTTCATCCCAACAAGTTCATCAAGATACCGGTCCTTAACTTCAAACCGTTTGATTTTCCCCAAACGGGTGCGAGGCAGGTCTTCTTTCGCAACAACAAACCCCCTGACTCGCCGGTAGACAGGAACCTGTTCAGACAAATTCTCCAGTTCCCACTTAATTTTTCGATAAAGGTTAATCTCCCCGACCTTACGGCAATGGTCCATATCCGGCACAATCACCGCGACAAGTTTTTCTTCCTCGCCCTTGCCTGCGCCGAAAACACACATTTCCTTAACAAACGAACTGTGCGTATAATGCGCTTCAATCTCTTCCGGAAAAATATTTTTACCTGAACTTAAAACAATAACCTCTTTTTTCCGTCCGGTGATATAAAGATATCCATCTTTATCAACCCTTCCCAAATCACCGGAATAAAACCAGTCCTCCTTTAAAACACTTGCTGTCTCTGCCTTATGTTTATAATAACCTTTCATAACATTGGGCCCTTTAATCGCCACCTCACCTGCCCCTTCGGCATCCGGACTATCAATCCGGACTTCAATGTCAGGGAGGACCTTACCGACAGATCCGATCTTTTGTTTTGCGGCCGGGTTAAAAGTCACAACAGGGGATGTTTCGGTAAGGCCGTACCCCTCAAGTATCGTAAACCCAATCTTAGTGAGAAACCGGCCTGCTTCTTCATTTAACTTAGCGCCGCCGCAGGCAAAAAACCTCAAACGTTTTCCAAACAAACGGTGCACTTTCGCTAACACCGCTTTGTTAAAATTCACGCCACTAATTTTCTTTATCCGCTCCAACAATCCTACTGTCCCGAGCAGCGGCATTCGAACAAAAAATGGAATTGCTTTTAGCTGATCCGCTATCCGGGTATAAAACATATAAAAAAGCTGTGGCACGCCGACCAGTACCGTCACCCCGGTCTCCCGCATACAACTCAAAAGCTCTTCACTCTTAAGGCTTGAAATATACGTAATACGCGCGCGGCACAAAAGAGGCACGAGCAGTGTCACCATAAAAGGATAGGCATGGTGCAACGGCAAGACAGACATCAGGTTGTCTTTATCTGTGACGAGTTTCAGTTTGTCGATACTTTGAAAATTTGAACAAAAATTTCGGTGCGTCAACATAACCCCCTTAGGGATACCCGTCGTGCCTGAAGTGTAAATCAATGAGGCAACATCATCACAAGACACCTGGGGCCATTTCACATCATCATAGGCCTTACGTGTAATCTGCTCCAGGCTGATACAATCGCTTTTCTCAAGATCCCCGTCAACGACAACAATTTTATTCAAATGCGATCGTTGCTTATCGAAAACTTTTTCCTGATAAATATTTTGTGAGACAAAAATGATTTTCGCGTGGCAGTCTTTAAGGAGGGTTTCGATTTCATGCGAAGTCAACTGCGGATCTAAAGGAACACAAGTCAGGCCTGCCCGCGTTATCCCCAAATAAACAGCCGGCCATTCAGGCCGATTCTCAAGGCATATCGCGACACAATCACCCCGGACAAAACCTTCTTGAACAAAAAACGCGCTAATCCTTAAAGAAAGATCCTCCACGTCTTGATATGTCCATTTTTCCCACTCTGAACCTTTTTTAATTTGAATACATACACGGCCAGGGAATCCGGAAGAAACCTGTTTAAATATTTCATGTATAACCAATCCGTCGTACATCTTCTCCATAGATCAGCCTTTCCGTAAAACCTTAATTTTGCTTCTTTCTTAATTTACCCCGGAAAAAAGCCTTGAGACCAAATCTTTCCGATGCATTTTTTTCAACTGATTAACACATGCCGACACCTCTTTTTCCTCGCCCTGCTCATTCTTCAACGCACCCAATTGATAATACACTTCAGCCTCGTGCGGTTTCAACGATATATATTTCCTGAAACATTTTTCAGCCTTGTTGTACTCTTTCAATTTTTTTCGAATAACCCCGAGATTATAATAAATATCCGCGTCATATGGAGCCAGCGACAATGCTTTTTTATAAAATCGCGCGGCTTCTCTATACTGCTGCTTCTCGGAACATAAAAAACCTAATCCATAATAAGCATCAACGTCCCGAGGATTACTTTTGATATCTTCCAGGCATCCGTCAAGAATACGGTTATAAATATCCACACCAGACAAAGAATCAAGCATCCGAAACACACCCTGACCAATCATGTTTATAATACTGTTAACCTTTGGGGCAAAATGATCATAAGATTGTCTGGAAAAACTTTTAGCGTGATGCTCTGCCTTTTTCCGCCACGCATCCATCTTATTCTGGAATGTCTTTTCTTTCCGAGCCTCTCCTTTTTTCAGCGATGCTTGACGTTTTTTGTTCAGATAATTCTTAACATACTGATGGTATTCCTGCCGACGCCCTGGATTTCCAAGAATCTCATAAGCCTCCATAATAACAACAAACTTTTGATGCGCCGCCTTGCGCATCTCTTTTTTATGACGGTCAGGGTGCCATTGAAGAGACAGCTTACGAAACGCAGCCCTGATCTCTTGAGAGCCGGCTGAAGGCTTAACATTAAGATATTTATAATAATTTTTCATTCTATAGGGGGAGTCCGCAATATTTGCGACTTATGAATATCGCCCAACCCTTTTTCCCGTTCTCCTTTGGCCTGATACGCGACCCCTCGGTTAAAATATGCGCTCGCATTGTCAGGATCAATTTCCAGGGCCTTGTTATAATAATCAATCGCTAAATCATACTCTCCTTGCCGCCCATAACTATTTCCTAAATTGACATATGCCTTGCCGAATTTCGCATCCCCGGCAATCACTTTTTCAAAATCAGCCATAGCGAAGTCGTGCCGGCCGGTTTTGCTATAACTATTGCCACGATTAAAATAGGCTTCATGAAATTCTTTATTTAGAGAAACCGCCTTGCTGTAATCCGCGATTGCCAGGTCATACTTTCCCATTACGTCATAAACTTTTCCGCGGTTAAAATATACAAGCTCGTACTCCGGTTTCAACTCGAGCGCCTTATTGAAATCCCGCAAAGCCGCTTCGTGACGTCCCAAAGCCCCATAAGCACTAGCCCGATTATTATACGCGTCCGGAGCGTAAGGATCAAATTTTATCGCTATCGTATAATCTTCTATCGCCAACTCCCTCTGTCCTTTCTTGTCATATACAATTCCACGATTATTATACGCTTGCGCATGTTTGGGATTCAAGTGAATTGCCTTTCCATAATACTCCAGCGCATTATCGTACTGTTCTTGTTCTTTATAAATGTTACCGATACTAACATGCACGCCCTCATCATTCGGCCGCATCTCTAAAAACTTCTCATAATGATTAAGCGCCTTAGAATGGTTTCCCTTACGGCTATATATCGCGCCAAGATTGTGATACGCGTTTGTAAACGTTGGGCTTCTTTCCAAACATTTCCGGAAATAAAATTCCGCGCGGCCATATTGTTCCCTCGAGAAATAAGCAAAGCCCAGGTTGTTGTATCCCCTTGCCTTTTCTGGTGATTTCCTGATTACATCATGCCATAAAACAATTTCATTTTTCCACACCTTGTTACGCGTAAATGTCAAACAGCAAAACACCAGGACAATCGGCAACCCGACAGCGAACATTTTTTTCCAATTTTTCGTCAAACGATAAATAACAAGGCTCAACACAAGACAAAACCCAATCGAGATAAGATACAACTTGTGTTCAAAAATTACATGCCGCCGGGGAATAAGGTTCGCGGAAAATGTCAAATAAATCCAAAGCAGCCCAAAGGCCAGAAGGCGGTCCTTTTTTTTCGCTTTCACCGCCCAAAGAACTCCACAAACAAAAAACAAAAGGCTCAAAAAAGTTGCAGGCTCAAAAATATGATGCGACATAGCAAAATCGTAGTCGACATTTTGATTGACCGGTAAAACCAAAAGGCGCACAAAAGTGACAAAAACCCGCATCTGAGTTAACAAGTATGTCCCTAAATGCAAGACATCTCCTCTGTGCGATTCAGAAATACGAGGAGAAAACAATACAGAAGATACCTTAAATGAAAAAAAGGATGGGATGACACAAACAAACAAAAGCACACAAATTGCCAGAACAACATTCTTTTTACAGAAGATTTGCTGCCCCTCGGGCCTTAAAAGAAAATACTCCACCAACAAAATCATCACGGGTAAGGTAACAACAATTTCCTTTGTAAACATCCCCAGCAGGCCAAAGATAATGGCACCCGCGTAAAGTAAAATCGTTATCAGTAACCGATGAGGTATTGCAGGGCGAATGGTGTGAGGGGTCCCACGCGCAGTTACGAAGCGAAGCGGAGTTGTTTGAGCACGGGGCTCCTTGCACTGTTCGCCCTTTAATGCCTCATCGGTTACCTTTATCCTGGAAGATGGCTGATCAGCCCACGGGACATCAGGACATTTGCCGGTAATTTTATTTTGCATCTGCTTAAGCTGTGCATTGATCGCCAGGGGAAGCCGCGCTTTCAAATAAAAACACACGGATGACAGATAAAAAAATGTCGCCAAAGACGCAAACCGCTGTGTGATATATGACACAGCCTGAGTCTGTACCGGATGCGCGACAAAAACAAGCGCTGCAAGCAACGCCACGCCGGTTTTAGGCTCTACAACATCCCGTATTTCATACAGAGCATCGGGCAGAGGGGAACGCCGGCCCCTTTTATCCTTTGGTTTTGTCTCATTCTTTTTTTTGAAAATCACCATATTAAGCTGCGGCAAAGACAACAACATATGCACCAAACAAAAAACCAAACACGATGTCATTAAATGTATTACCAAGTTCGTCAGATGGTATCCCGTCACACCCAACTGATGAAAATGATAATTTAAAGCAAAACTCAAATATCCGATAAAGCGTGAGGGTTCAGACCGCGCGGCATTCCAGATCGATTGAAAATCAGTAACATATCGAATATTGGGATTATTTACAATCACATTACGGTCATCAAAAACAAATGAACCATCAAGGATATTAGAATAGGAAAGCGCACCGACGATGCAGATTAATACAAAACAGATTGCAAATCTCTTAACAGGTTCCATTACCAAAACCCTAAATAATACTATTGTTATACCTTGGCGTAGCGGCGTTAACAGCCCGCAAAAAGGCAGGAAACTTCCTGGCAGGAATAATCATTTCAGTCACTTTATCACGTGTGACATCTTCAAAAATCATCTTCATTCCCACATTTCCCTCATCAGAAAAATGCTTAATATACACACTGTAGCTGGAGCCACACGAATCCCATTCAACCAAATCATTAACTTTTGCCATTTAAAATCACCCCTCTTGCTCTTGTAATTTTTCTTCAATCTTTGCGATCAATTTCTCAGCACTGCAAGGTTTAATGACATAATCATCACACCCTTTTTCAAACGAATCAAACCAGGGTTCTTTTAATGCCGTCAGCATAACAATCGGAATGCCAAAACCATATTTAATGCCGCGCAAATCCTCCTCCTTGCGGATAATCTCTAAAACTTCCCGTCCCTCCATATCCGGCATAATAATATCTAAAAGTATCAAGTCGTATGGCACTTTATGGCAGGATTCGATAAATGCCCCCACACCTTCCCGGCCATTACATGCTGTTTCTACGTCATAACCGTGATTTCCAAGACGCAAGGATAACATCTGTAGTATTTCACGATCGTCATCAACAACCAAAATTTTCACACTCATACCATCCCTCCATGCTATTATAAATAGGTTAAAAAAACCAAGGAGCCTCTTCCTGGTACCACATCACCCCTTAGACGTCCAACTCTCCCCCGTCCGGCAAAAGAGTTGAAGAAACCGTTCCTCCGGACTTATTAAGCTTAAACCGGGCACAATTAACATTATTATCAGACAGGCAATAGTCCGACGTCAACTGCTCAAATTTTCTAAAATCCCCTGCCCCGAAATGTTTATACAACGCACATTTATCAACGCAGTCACACTGGTTACCAATTTTATTAATCGTCTTGAAAAACGGACACTCTTCATGTCTTTCGGTCTCACAATAAGGCAATGTATATGTTGGCAAAAAATGAATCTTCAACAAACATTCCCGCCTATTATCAATAAACATCGGACACACCATAGTCTCTCCTGTCTTTTATTAGGTACCGTAATTTTACCTGCCGCCCTTTTCCCTGGACATTTTCTCTTTCATCAAACTTTCCATTTTATCCAGCTGATCATCAGTTAAAATCGCTTTCAAATCTGCCAAGGCCTTAGCAAGAGCTTTCTTTTTTTCTTTTTTAAATTCATACTGCTGATCTATCAATTTATTAACCGCTTCCACATCAATTTTGTCTTCCCATAAAGCCGCTTTAATATCAACCTCAACAATTCCGATATCCGCGTTCTTTTTAATCAAATCTTTCTTTATAGAAATCTTAAGCTGCCTAATCGTTGTCAGCTGCTCGCCCAAAATCCCAAGCTCCTCTTGATGCGAAAAAACAAACATCATTTCATGGAACAATTTCTTTTCAATAAGACCCGTCCCCTGTCCGGCCCTGTTTTTTCCATGATACCCATAAACCCCGCCTCTTGCAAAACCCTGCTGACAAAAACCAAAAACCAGAAAAGCACCTACCACAAAAACCATTAAACTTTTTTTCCCGTTCATTTTGCACCGCCTGTTATGGTTGAAATTATTAATAATGTTTATAATATTATTTTAGAATATTTTTATTCTTCAACTTTTTGTAATACGACCTTAGGTCAAAATCTGAAATATCAGGAGCGGCACCACAATCTTCCGGACAATTACATCGATTCTCAAACTGTCCGCACATCCCATCACCGCACGGAATACAAATCGGCAAGTTATAAACAGACCCTTTCCCTTCCATATCACAGGTTGCATCAACAAACTCAATCCCGCAACGACGAACAAACCCCTCACAACATTCGACATCCTGTCCGGCATAAGCAAGATCCCCGCAAGCAGGTACTCCACCAACCATTTTATAATGACAAATCTTTTCATCAGAACAATCAATCATTTGCACACAAAACTCTGCCGGGCACTCATCGGCACTAATATCAGGGCATTTTTGGGGTTCACAGGCTTTCAGGCAATCTTCTTTTTTCTCACCAACGCATTTTAATTCACAAATCTGAGCCGGACATTTTTTCGTTTTTTGATAAATGTCCGCGCAATGCCGCGAAAAGGTTTTCTCTTCTGCCTGCGCACTCCCCGCTGCCATACATACTACAAATATTACCGCCATAAAAGCAAGCTTATTTGTCTGCATTAAAGCCCCTCCAAACTATAATCAAGGTTAACAAACTTTTCATGTTTACTTCCCTGAACTTTAATAATATCATACAACCCAATATACTTTGTTTCAATCTTTTGATTATTTGGTTTTCATAATTTTATTAAATTTTTTCAATAGTATCTTTAAGAACCCAGCCGGCTTTCCCGTCTAAACGCTCAACCTTTACCCAGCCCCCTTGCGTTGTTACGGCTTTTACTTTACTCCCCTCATACAACTCAAAATGCACCGTCCCCTCATCCCTTGGCTCAAACCGGGCATCAACATCTGACATCACAACCCCTAACCCTTTTTGATCCTGCATCTTTGTGATAAATCCTCCAAAACAAACGGCAAATAGAATAGCAACACAAATAAGCGCCATCATCATATTTCGTTTCGGCCAGGACAAATACAACGCTAACAAAATAAAAATCGCCGCGACAACAAATAAGCCAAACGTTATCCATGCCAATTCATCCAAAGCAAAAACCCCAAACTGATTTTGGACAACGCGGCCCCAAACAGAAGAGGCAGCAGGTTTCTGGTAGTACTTTACTAAAGATTGCGCGTAACGCTTATTCGCGTTTAAATCCGCATCACGAGGAATCAGCCGCTTAGCCCGTTCGTAATTCAAAACAGCTTTCCCTAGTTTATCCTGCTTAAAATACGCATTTCCAAGGTTGTAATACAAAGCTCCATTCTCTTGCCCCTGAGCTAATATCTCTTCGTAAGCCTTCACAGCCTCTTCATACCGCCCCTCTTTATACGCAAACCCTGCCTTAACGAACAATTGCAAAGGCATCTCGCTAGACACCCCCTGCGCATAGAGAGGAGACATCCCCATAAAAAGAATTAGAAAAACAATCCCAAATCTCTTTTTTATCTGTGCTAATCTGTTCTTTTTATCTGCGCTCATCTGCGTTCTCTCATCTGCGCTCATCTGCGTTTTTAAAATTAGACTCTCTCAAACGCGTCAATAACCTCAGCAGCCTTCTTATAGCTTTCCCTCATCGTATTCTCATCCAACTGTGCCGCGGCATAACGCACCATTTCACACTCATCGAATATTTGCTTCAAACTCTCAAAAACACCTGCTTTTAATCCCTTATCTCCCACTACCTTAATAACCGTATCAAATGTCACCGCCCCTGCAGGCATATGAAATTTATTACTGAAATATTTCTGAAGCGTCTTAAAGACTGTATCGTAAAATTGTTCTTTCTCTCCCTTTACCATATACCCTTTAGCCTTACTTAATCCCTGCCGGGCAAACCGGGGCGCTTGCATACGTCGAGCAAAACGCACATCTGTCTTAATTTTATAAGAAACCTGAAACGCAAATATCGCCCCACACCACACAAGGACAAACAATCCGATCACGACGGCAAACAAACGGCTTTTATACATTTGAAACCCGCGAGGCTGCAATCGCCCTATCTGATCTCTAATAAATCTTATATCTTTCCCAAGGTATTCTTCCTGATGCACAATCTGTCCTGTGGTTGTTAGCGGAAGGCCAACAACTTTAATCTCGCCAGACCCGTCACTCTTAACCTTAATCGAAAACGGCCCTTTCGTAACCACACGATATTTTCTTTGATCCACATCAAAATAACTAAACGAAACAGCTGGAAACTCTTTTACTTTGTCATTCTTGGGGATAACAACCTGCTCTAAGCGTTTCATACCCTGTTCACTCGTAATCTGAGGATCATAAAACTTAAAATCCATGTTTAAATCTTCACGTTTATCCAGCTCCGGCAACTTAACAGCCCTGAAATTCCCCTCCCCCGTGACTGTCATCCGCAATGTAATCGGGTCTCCTACAGTGACTTCTTGAGGGCTAACAGAAACATCAAACCCAAAGTTTCCTACAGCGCCTGAAAAACTTTCCGGCTTTCCTTCTTCCGGCCAAGGTAAAACCTTGACCGTTAAATCTACGGATTCTAACGTTACGCTCTTTGTTTCATATCCGCCAAAAAAATCCTCAAAGAAATCATCACTGAAAAATCCGCCAAACCGACGCATTCTTCGACTACCAGACCCCTTAAACACGACCTCTCCTGTTACTTTTGCCGGCCCGATCGTTAAAACTCCTGTACGCGTCGGATAAATATTGGTTTTAAACTCAACAACGTTATACGCGACCCCTCCGACGACTTGTTGATATTGCTTATGTTTTATTTCCCCATCCTTCAAAAATCCGACATGCTCAAATTCAGGATATTGGATATGCTCCATACGGAATTCTGTTATAAACAACTTTATTGTTAATGGAATAGCCTCATTAAGATATGTTTCTTTACGCGGAGTTCCCATAACCACAAAAATCTTATCCTGAAGGCCTTCGGATTGACTTCCAGAGCCAGGAAGCGTAGTGTTGGATCCAGCACTTACTACACGAATACTGATTGATTTTGTAGTGTGTGTTTTTCCATCAACAAGAATACTTATGGCAGGGATTTGAAACGTTCCTGTTTTTAAAGGATAAACGTTATGCATAAAACCAATCGAAACTAAATGTTGGCCATTAATAATTGATATTCTTTTGGACGGCCCAAGATACCGCGCTTGCAGGCCTTCTACCTGAGGAAAATCAACAGGCTCTGCATCTTGAGTTCCTGTGACTGTTAAGGTAAATTGAAAAAAAGAACCCAATTCAACAGTCGCACGATCGACCGTAGCCTGAACACTGACATCCGCAGCCAATACTTGTCCCATAAAAAACAACGACGAGACTACTGCCACTAACATAACTATAATAAATTTCTGTTTCATCTTCATTACACGTTGCCCGTAGCGCGTTGTACGCATCACCAGTCCTTCAAAACCGGCAATTCTTTCCCTTTTCTCTTCATAAAGTTCAAAAGCCCCTTAGGCTCTTCGTTCTGCTGATAATTATCTAAAAACATTTTCGCTTCTTGCTTAGTCAATGCCTGTTGTTCTCCGTCCTCTGGCTTCTGCTCTCCATCCTCTGCCTTCTGCCCTCCGTCTTCTTCCTTCTGCTCTCCATCCTCTGCCTTCTGCTCTCCGTCTTCTTCCTTCTGCCCTCCGTCCTCTGCCTTCTGAGAATCAGGGCACGTCTTTTGTTGCTGCTCCTGTTTCTCTTTTAACCGCTTCAATTCTTTCTTCACAAACTCATGATTATATCGAGCATCATGGTCCTTGTCATCAAGATTCATAGCAGATTCATACTGCATCAAAGACTGTTCCAACGATGAAAGCGCATCTTCAATATTTGTGGCTTGTGTGGCAAGCTGATACAGCGCATTTCCCAAATTGTAATACGCATTCTGACGCAACCCTTCATCCTCACTCAACAACGCTTTCTGTAAATGTTCTATCGATTTCTTGTACTCTTCCTTTTTATAATAGGCTGTCCCTGCATCAAAATTTATAACGTCTGACTCCGGATCCTTATCGAGCGCCTCTTGATATTCTTTTAAAGAGGCATCATAATCCCCTTTTTCATACAAAGCATTCCCTTGCCTCACATCCCTGGCAGGTGAAGCCAACCCTGCAGCACTTTGAAACAAAATGCCCAAAGAAAACACTAAAATAAATATTAATTTTTTTTCCATAATTCTCATATTCCAAATTGCATATTTAAGAGTATCTATCCTTTTAAATGGTGGTAGATGTAAGATGGCTAGGCGAGTTTGATTTTAGTGCCGGAAGCCGCTAAAATCATGTTTGAGCAGAGCTATCTTACATCTACCACCATTTAAAAGGATAATCTTTACGCGCGCAGCCTCACAATAAAGTGCTAGATGCAAGATGGCTAGGCGAGTTTGATTTT
>JAGLHE010000089.1 GCA_023143685.1 Candidatus Omnitrophota bacterium | reverse complement strand
CGAAATTCCTACACGGCCATAAAATAGTTGCGAGCAGTCAAAAATATCAAGCGAGTTTATTTTACAAAAGGGCCAACCATGAAAATCGTTATTGCCGGAGCAGGGATTATCGGAGCAAATCTCGCGAAATCTTTGACGGAAGAAAATCATGAAGTTTACTTGATTGAACGTAACGAAGAAACAGCGCAAAAAGTTCACGAGAAACTGGATGTCAAAGTTGTTGTGGGAAACAGCGCGGATCCGAATGTCTTAAAAAAGGTTTTTGTCTCAGAGGCAGACCTTGTGATTGCTGTGACAACCTCAGATGAAACCAATTTGGTGGTTTGTTCGTTAGCGGCAAAGTTTGGAGCTAAACGACGGATCGCGCGTGTACGTAATGCCGCTTTAAGCAAAACATTAGTGGAGGCGGGATTAAACCGGTTTGATATTAATGAAATCATTAATCCGGAGGAAGTCGCTGCGCAAGCGATTGTGAAGACCATTGAAACCCCGGGCGCGTGTGAGGTTGCGGATTTTGCCCAGGGGAAAATTTTGTTGCGCGCGTTTGATGTGCCGCATGAATCTCATTTGTGTAAGCTTGCGATTGAAGAGTTAAGGCAAGAAGATTTTCCCTGGCCGTTTTTGATTATCGCGGTTAATCGTAAAGGAGAGGTTTTTATTCCTAAAGGAAAGGACACTCTTTTGGGAGATGACCGTATTTATGTTTTGTTGCCGGCCGCCTCTCTAGGGGAGTTTTTAATGTTTATGGATCCAAATATCCGCAGGTCCAAAAAGGTTGTAATCTACGGGGGCAGCGAAACAGGTGAGCGTGTGGCAGCCGCGTTACATCCTCACGTGCCGGACATCATACTTTTAGAAGAAAAGCAAGAGCTTGCGGAAGAGCTTGCCGGCCGCCTGGAAGATGTCCGTGTTATTAACGGATCAGGGTCGGAAAGTGATATTTTAAAAGAATGCGGGATTGAAGTTGCGGACGCGTTTGTGGCAGTATCCGACAGTGATCATACGAATTTAGTGAGTGCGGTGTTAGCGAAAAAAATGGGGGCGAAAGAAACAATTATTACAAATCAGCAGCCGGATTTTTTAACGATCATGAACGCGCTGGATATTGACGCGATTATTAACCCGAGGTTGTTGGCGGTTGAACAAATTTTGCGCCTGGTGCGGGGCCGGGGGATTTTATCTGTCAGAAAATTTATTGAAAGCGAATTTGAAGTTTTAGAATTTATCGCGGAGCAGGGAGCTGCCATTACAAAGGCGGAACTTAAAAAAATTTCTTTTCCAAAGAACACGATTGTCGGAGCGGTCTGCGATGGCGATGAAGGGGTTTTGGCCACAGGCGACACCCGGATTAAACAAGGGCAGCGGGCAATTGTTTTTTGTCGGGAAATAGATGTTAAAAAATTACAGGCCTTGTTTACAAGGAAGAAAATTATTTAATCCGTGACTCATGTCTCGACGGGGCGAGGGGCACAGGTCGCGGTTTGCGGAACCAATCATGCATAAACGGTTAGTCATTCATATTGTTTCCCGGATTTTTTTGATCGTTTGTTTTTTTATGCTGCTGCCTTTAGGTTGGGCGGTTCATGACGATTGGCGCAGTCTTGAGACAGGCGCTTTTGTCCTGACAATCCTCTTCGGAGTGTTTGTGACAGGGGCCTTGCGATGGGCCTCGCCCGCGAAGAAGAAAGATTACGAAAAGTTAAACGCTAAAGACGGGTTAGCGATCGTTGGTTTTACCTGGATTTTTTTATCCGCTTTTGGTGCCCTTCCCCTTTGTTTAAGCCAGGTTGTTCCTTCCTACACAGACGCTTTTTTTGAAATTACAAGCGGGTTTACTACCACAGGGTCTACGATTTTTACAGATATTGAGGTGTTGCCGCGCGGAATTTTGTTCTGGCGGAGTTTAACGCATTGGATTGGCGGGATGGGGATTATTGTTTTGTACTTGGCCCTTCTTCCGGCCTTGGGACAAAACGCGTTTCAGCTTTTTAAGGCAGAATCTCCGGGGTTAACCGCGGAGCGGATTCAGCCGAGGATCAAAGAAACAGCCAAAGTATTGTGGATGGTGTATTTTCTTTTGTCAGCGACGGAAACAGGCTTTTTGATGTTGGCAGGCATGCCGGTTTTTGATGCGTTGTGCCACACTTTTGGAACCATGGCTACAGGCGGGTTTTCAACAAAGAATGCCAGCATGGCAGCGTACGGGCCACACGTTCAATGGATTGTGATTCTTTTTATGTTTTTGGCAGGAACGAATTTCATACTCCATTACCAGGCGATGAAGGGAAACATAAGATCGTATTTTAAGAGCGAAGAATTCCGGAATTATTTTTTTGCAACGATAGGGCTTGTCTTTGTCTTTACGGTTGTGTTGTCTCGAACACAGTTAACCACGCAGCCGTTTCGTGATTCTTTTTTTCAGGTGGTTGCGATTCTAACCACCACAGGCTACACCACAGCGGATTTTGATCTCTGGCCGCACGCGTTACAGTTTGCCTTGATAATTTTGATGTTTGTCGGGGGGTGTGGAGGGTCAACCGGAGGGGGGATGAAGGTTGTCCGGTTTCTTGTTTCGATAAAGGTGGGGTTTCGTTCTATTGTTCAAACGATTTTTCCAAACGCGGTGTTGCCGATTAAATTTGAAGGAGCACCTCTTTCGGAGCGCCTGATTTCAGGGGCAACCGCGTATTTTATTATTTTTATTTCTTTGTTTTTAACGGGGACGATGTTGTTTACTATTACAGAAAACTGTGATTTAGTGACTGCTTTTTCGGCTTCAATTGCCGCGTTAAGCAACATCGGCCCGGGCCTGGGAAAAGTCGGGGCGACACAAAATTACGCGTGGGTTTCTGTTCCCGGCAAATGGGTGTTAACGTTTTTGATGCTGGCCGGTCGTTTAGAGCTTTATTCGATTCTTATCCTCTTTGTCCCGGATACATGGAAAAAATAACGCAGCACGTAGCTCGTCGCGCGCCCTTAAACCCGTTCAGCCAGGCCGTTATCCAGAAGTTCCTGATTCAAGAAATTTCCTGTCGCAAAAATTTTTTCCTTATCTGTCTCTCCTGACAAATAAAAAATATCCGCAACAAATCTTCCATGCAGATCAACTTTAAACGTTTGGGCGACAATCGTTGCTTCTGTTGGCAAGCGCTCTTCTACAAAAATTTTTGCGTTCGCTGCGTGCTGTTCTTCTTCAGGATCGTCGGCATTCATCTCAGAGGTGTTAATGCCGCGTAAACGTAACCGTTTTTTTGTCCACACATCAAAACCCAAATCAACATTAACCACAAGTGTGTCACCGTCAACAACATGAACTACAGTTGCCTTGTAAACATGTAAGGCAGAGGCACGGCGCTGTAAAGGAGCAGGCAAAGTGCTGTCGGTTTTGACAAGGCCTTCGAGGTAGGCGTTGTTTTTGACTTTTTGTGAAAGGGTCCGGATGGGCCAGTAATTTTTGTTCGCCTGGAGTAGATAAAAGCTTCGTGCGAGCTCGTTTTGCAGGGATAAAAGAATTTTGTAATGCGACCAAGCGAGAAAAGGGTTGTCTTCGGTAGGACATTTTTGAGGCCACGTCCGGTAGAATTTCATCACACGCGTTAAAAGGGAATGCTCAATTTGTAAGTCTTTGCTGAGTCGCGTTAGGGTGGTGGCTTTTTCCTGGTCAGTTAAGGATTCTTCAGATAAGCGCTTTCCCATTTTCCAGTAGCTTTCAACAAGGATTTGCGTTAAGGCTTGGTTGGCTTTTGCCTTTGCCTCTGAGTGGATGGTTTTAAGGTCGTTTAAGAGAGGTTCGTAAAAGGAGGTTAAAATTTCCATTTTTTATCCTTTTTTAGTGTTTTTAGAAGTAATCAATAGAGCTGCTACAACTGCTACAGTAGCAAATGTAGCAGTTAACAATAACAGGATAACATTAAGAATACAGATATTCCAGAAATTTTTTGTAAAATAGGTAGCCAGGGAGTTGCTGCGTGGGTGAACAGTGCAAGGTATCCCGTGCTCAAACATCTCCGCTACGCTTCGAAACTGCGCGTGGAACACCTCGCACTATTCATCCCACGCAGCAACTCATTGGCTAGAGAGGAGGCGAACAGCGC
>JAGLHE010000088.1 GCA_023143685.1 Candidatus Omnitrophota bacterium | reverse complement strand
ATAAAATAGTTGCGAGCAATCAAAAATATCAAGCGAGCTTATTTTATACCCTGACTCTATGACAGACTATACTCCCATCTTTATTTCTTTTAAATGCAGTTTTTTAAGCGCTATTATTGTTGTGCCTTGGGGATTATTTTGGGGCTGGATTTTAGCGCGTAAAGAGTTTAGGGGGAAAATGTTTTTGCAGACACTCCTTTATATCCCCCTGGTTTTGCCCCCGGTTTTAACAGGGTATATTTTGTTGTCGCTGCTCAGTCAAGATACTTTTTTGGGCAAGATGCTTTTTGATGTTTTTTCGTTACGTTTTGTCCTTGATTGGAAAGGGGCTGTTGTGGCGGCTGCGGTTGTTTCTTCACCGTTTATGATTCAGGCTTTTAAACAGGCGGTTGAGAAAGTTGATAAACGGCTTGAGTTTGTCGCGCGAACCTTAGGTGCAGATATGGGGCGTGTGCTTTGGACTGTTACTTTGCCGTTATCCTGGCAAGGTATTGTGGCTGGATTCTTTCTCGTTTTTGCGCGGAGCCTTGGTGAGTTCGGCGCAACCATTATGCTCGCTGGAAATATTCCAGGAAAGACACAAACTATTCCTTTAGCGATCTACAGTAAGGTTTATTTAGGCCAGGAAGCAGCTATCGTGCCGCTCGTTATTGCTGCGGTTGTAATCGCGTATATGGGGTTGTGGTTTAGTAGTATTTTTATTAAGGAGGATGTTCGTTAATATGAACCTCGAGTTTTCTTTTTATAAAAAGATGGGAGATTTTTATCTGGACGTTGAAGGGTCATTTGATAATGGCCTTGTAGGTGTCTTTGGGCCGTCGGGGTGTGGAAAGACAACATTTTTGCATTGTTTAACCGGCTTTCTAAAGCCGGATAGCGGTGAGGTTGTCTTGGAAAAAGAAACATTGTTTTCGTCAAGCCTAGGTATTAATATGTCGGCAGAAAAGCGGAACATCGGGATGGTTTTTCAGGATGCGTTGCTTTTCCCCCATTTGTCTGTTAGAGAAAATGTTTGTTATGGCCGGGACTATAACGGTAAAGTAAATTGCATGGATGACATCGTGGATGTTTTGAATTTACAGACGTTGATGGATCGGTGCCCAGCGAGTTTGTCCGGTGGAGAGCGTCAGCGTGTGGCTTTAGCCAGGGCCCTTGTTCATCACCCACGGTTGTTGCTGCTGGACGAGCCGATTTCCGCGTTGGATTTTAAAGCGCGCCAGCAGATAGTAATGTATATCAAGAAAGTGTATCAGGCCTTTAATATCCCGATGATTTATGTGAGCCATTCGGTCTCAGAATTATTGTTCCTTGTAGAGAAGGTTTGTTGTATTGAGCGGGGCAAAGGGAACGGGCTTGTTGCAACGCATGCATTGCTTGCGTCGGATATCGGTGAAGAAAGCATTGAGAATATTTATGAATTGCCGGTCCGGAGTATTGAACAGGGCAACGCGTTTTTAGATTTTGGCGGGGTGCCGCTATGTGTGTCTTATCCTGCGGGTGCTGTCCAGCCGTCTTTACGTATAGGCATTCGCGCGAATGATGTAATTGTAGCGCTTAAAGAGCCTGAAGAAGTGAGTGCGCGTAATATTGTTCCTGCTATTATTGAACAAATTGAAGATTATCCTAATCGATGTCTTTTAGGTATGGTGGTGGGCAGTCAGAAATGTTTTGTGGAGATTATGCGATCGTCAAGACAAGCATTGAATTTACAAAATGGACAAAAAGTTTATTTAATTATTAAAGCAAGATCAGTCATTGTACTGTAGCATCAAAGGAAAAAGTATGAAAAGAAAAAAAGATTCTGAGAAATTGGGAGTAGTAGATGTGGGGAGTAAAAAAGTGACAAAACGATCAGCCAGGGCATCGGCAGAGGTGCGCTTGAGTCAAACAGCGTTTAAGGCGTTATTGGATGGTGAGTGCCCTAAAGGAGATGTTTTGGCAACAGCAAAGGTTGCCGGAATCATGGCAGCCAAGTCAACGCCTCAGATTATCCCATTATGTCATCCTATTTTGCTAAATAAAGTGAATATTACCTTTAATATTCATAATAAAACCTCTATGATAACGATATTCAGTGAGGTGAAATCCGAAGGAAAGACCGGTGTTGAAATGGAAGCTTTGAGTGCGGTTTCGGTTTCCGCGCTTACGATTTATGACATGATGAAATGGGCGGATAAAGGGATTGTGATTTCAGAAGTGAAATTATTAGAAAAGACCGGCGGCAAGTCAGGGGATTATAAAAGGAAATGAAAAAATATCTCGTAGGTATATGCTCTTACAATGAAGGCGAAAAAATCAAGCGGACATTGCAACGTTTTAGCGATTATAGCTGTTATGATGTTTTGATTATTGATGATGGTTCAACTGATGGCTCTTTGGATGACCTGCCCGCGGGGGCACCGGTTGAGGTTATCCGCAATGATTTCCCTCACGGCGCTGGATATGGTACGCGTCAGGTCATGGCGTATGGCAAAGAAAAAGGATATGAAAGTGTTATTTTTGTTTCAGGGAACGATAAGGATCGGGCAGAAGATGTTGGGAAATTTATAAATGCGATGGAAGAAGGGTATGACCTCGTACAAGGCTCCCGTTATTTAAAAGGGGGAAAGTATGGGGCTATGCCGGTCTACCGCCAGGTGGCAACGCGGTTGATTCATCCATGGCTTTTTTCCTTGATTTCCGGGATGAAGATTACTGACAGCACAAACGGGTTTCGTTCGGTGCGTTTTTCGATGATGGATGATGAAAGGTTGGATCTTAATCAAAAATGGTTAGATCAGTATGAGCTTGAACCTTATCTGTTTTATAAAGCGATTAAGTTGGGCTACAAAGTCAAAGAAGTCCCTGTAAGTAAAATTTATCCGCCGAAGGCGCAAGGGTACACAAAGATGAAGCCATTCTCAGGGTGGTGGAGCATCCTGCGGCCATTAGTTTATTTAGGGTTGGGGATTAAGAAGTGAGGTTGTATCGCGCATTTCGCATTTGGTATTTAGTTTGGTTTGCTGGGCGTGCATTTCAGTTGATGGTTCTATATGCTGTCGCAGCAAGGTATCCCATGCTCAAACAACTCCGCTTCGCTTCGTAACTGCGCGGGGGACACCCTGCTGCGACAGCATATAGGATCATCAACTGAAATATTAAATTTGGTTTAGTCCTATGAAAATATTTAATTCTATTCACTATAATAAAAATCAAATCATCCTTATTTTAAGTATCTTTCTTGTTGTCGTGGGGGTGGGTTTACGGTTTTATCATATCACGCGTGATGATTTTGTTTTCTATGACGAGGGATTTTATCTGAATCATAATCGCCTTTTGGGTGATTTGCTTGAGAAGAGTTATCCGACGAATTTTTCGGATTTAATGAAAGCTCTCGGGGTTTTTACAAAGCTCGCTATGGCCAGCGGGAAGACATTGTGGTTTTTGCTTGCGGATGCACGTTTTTTCTTTGGTGGGCTTAAGCTTTGGGCTCTTCCTCGTGTCTTGTCAGCTATTTTAGGTTCTTTAACTCTTTGGGTGGCGTTCAGGTTTGCGAAGAAATTTTATGAATCAAAGGAGGTCGCGTGGCTCACCGTCGGTCTTTTGGCGGTCCTGCCGAGCCATGTTTTTTATTCGCGAATAGGAATGCAGGAGGCGTTGAGTACGATTCTGGTCCTGGCAGGTTTTTATTTCTACGTCTTTTCCCGTAGGGCCGGGTTGCGAACGATCATTTCCGGGCTGTTTTTTGGCGCGGCATTCTTTTCAAATTACCGGCTGATTATCTTGCCGGTGTTGGTGGGTTTTTGTGAGTTATGGTTGGGGATTTTGGCAGAGCGTAAAATTAATTTTAGAAAATATTTATGGTTTTTGCTTACCTTTTTAAGCTGTGTGTTTTTTGTGGGGAACTTGCACGATGCGGCAAACACTGTTGTCATCTTTTCATGGATTTTTCATCAGTCTCATCTCGCGGAACAACAGTGGAGTTGGATAAATTTGTTGTCGTATCCATATTATTTGTTCCGTCTTGATGGGGTTCTTTTGGCGTCCGCATTCTTTTCGGCAAGTTATTTTATTTTTAAACGCGAGTGGCGTGTTTCGTTCCCTTTCGCGATCGCGTTCCTTCAGATGTTGATTTTTTCGTTTGCCGGGGATAAAGGGGCCCGGTATATTTGTGTGGTTTTTCCTTTTGTGGCGATGGCCGCGGCGTATACAATGATTTATTTCATCCGGCGGGTTAATGAAGTTCGGTTAACGATTTTTTCTTTAGTTTTTATCCTGCTTATGTCAGGATTTTTATTGAAAAAGGCCGTCGCGATAGCAACGATTGATTCGGATTACAAAGAGTCGGCGGAATTTGTGATGGCTAAGGATCGAAATGTGAAGTTTCTTTCAACTCAGAATTATGTGCAGAATCTTTATACCCCGAACCCGAAAAATGTTCAACCATGCCCGCATAATTTTAACGAGTTGGCGAACTATTATGCGAAAGGGTTCCGATATTTTATTGTCGGGCCGCAAGGGTATATATCCTGGGCGAAAAATAATAAAAAGTTTACTCCAGAACTTGAGGGATATTTAAGTTTTGTGAGTGATAGAATTCCTCCTGTAAAAACCTTTCCGCATTTCAGTTACACGATGTTAGAACGATTTGTTTTTGAACATAGCGAAAATCTTGATCGTTCAATAAAGTTTTTAAATATTGCCAGGAAAGAGGATTTTGGTAAATTGAAAGTTTATGACTTGTCTCAAACAATCAATATCGTTTTGTACGCACTTTCACAACAGCCTATGCAATAGGCCCGACGGACTCAATGAACCCAGAAGATTTAAAAGTTAAAACTTTGCCCTTACACCGTGCGTTAAAAGAACTGGACTTGCCAGCCTTGAACCGCAACCTTTTTTCATCACCAGATTGGATGTCTGTGATTTACAAGACATATCGCACGCGGCTATTTATTAAATATATTGAGCGCGAAGGGAAAGTGGCAAGTTATATTCTTTACGCGGCGGTGAAAAATTTTCTTGAATGGAAAATTTGTATTGCCTCGTATTGTGATTATTGTGATGGGTATGTTCAGAAGGTGGAAGATTGGCAGGCGTTTTTTGATTCTCTGAAAGAGGAATATCCTCAATATCGTATCGCGATCCGTAGTCTGCGGGATGAAATCGTCCGCCAGGTTCCAGGGATTAATGAGTTGAGCCGAGAGAGGTTCCATGTCCTTGATGTCCGCGATGACACTGAAAAAGTTTGGCGGCGCACAACAGATTCTTTTCGTGCAGCTGTACGCCAAAGCGAACGGCAAGGGGTTGTTGTTAAGCGTTGCGAAAAGAGTGAACTTAAAAAGTTTTATGATTTGCACCTTCAGGTGAGGAAATACAAGCATCATGTTTTTCCTCAGCCGTATCGTTTTTTTGATATCATTTGGCAGGAATATATGGATCAGGGAAAAGGAGCGCTGTTGGGTGCTTATGATAAGGATGGCGTGTTTATCGGCGGCAACATTTTTTTAGAATGTGGAAATACGCTTTATTACAAGTTTAATACTTCTTTACACACAGCATTAAAATTGCGGCCGAACAATCGATTGTTTTGGGAAGGCATGAAATATGCCAAGGAAAAGAATTTGGGATATATTGACTTGGGGTCGAGTGGTTATGACCAGAAGGGGCTGATTCTTTTTAAGAATCAAACAGGCGCGAAAATGATGGATATTGTTCATCTAGGGTATCATCCCGACGGTTATAAATTTAGTGAAAAACGAATATTGCGGTTTGTGACAAAGATTTGTACTTTGCCGTGGATGCCTGATTCGGTCTTGCGGGTAGGGAGTCATTTGATGTATCCATTTTTGGCGTGATTTCTGGCGTTGCTATCAAGATGACAGCAAGAAAATATTATGAAAAAAACTCAAAATTTATTTAATACATGGGGTAAGATAACGGGCAAACATTATACCGATAAGCAATGGTTGCTGAGTAAGTGGGAAGTGTTTGAAGACATGGATTGGCCGGATGAGAAGGTTGACTGTATGCTTCAAACGATTCAGGATGGCCTTCAGTTAAGACCGCAAGATATTTTGTTGGATTTGGGATGTGGGGGAGGGTGGATCCTTGATCGAATTAAACCGCTTGTTTCAGATGTGATCGGAGTTGATTTTTCTTTTGAGATGATCCACCACGCGAGGGATACTTTTCCTCAAGAAAAACTTTTGTGCGGTAAGATCGGACAGCTTCCGTTAGGCGATAATATTTGCGATAAGGTTTTGTGTTATTTTGTTTTTATTAATTATGAGACCGACGAGATGGTTTATGCATCAATTAGGGATATTATGCGTGTTCTTAAGCCCGGAGGACGGGCCCTTGTTGGGCAGTTGCCGGATAAAGATTTGTCACATTTGTATGATAAGGCTAAGGAAGCATATTTGGCCCATTATTTAGAGACACATTCAGAAGAAAAAAGTCTCAGGGATATCCATCGTATTCCGCAAAAATTGTACGATCGGAAATCCTTGGAAATTTTTTTAGAGCAGGAAAATATTTTTTATCAATTCCGCGATTCATTTAATCCTTTTTACCGGGCAGGCCAGCCTGAGACAATCCCCTGGAGATTTGATTTAATCCTTGAGAAGCAATGATACGTATTTGCAATGTCATTTTAATTTTCAGCTTGCTTGTTTGCTGTGGATGTTCATCCCGCAGGAACCGGGACGCGGCCGAAAAGTATCGTGAAGCCCGGACGGTGCTGGGAACAATCGTGCAGGTTGATGTCTGCTATGTGGGTGAGGAGCAGTCACGGTTATCTGGTGCTTATGCGCGGGTGTGGGAACGATTAAGCGAAATAGATCAGCGCATGAGTGTTTTTCGAGACGATAGTGATGTGGCAAAAATAAACCAATCATATGGGAATCCTGCTGAAATTCAAGAAGACACGTATCATCTTCTCGGTGAGGCCGTTGCATATTCAGAATTAACAAGAGGGACATTTGATATTACGGTGTGGCCGTTAATCGCGTTATGGAAGAAAGCCGAGAAAAAAAATCAAGTCCCGTCGCAGGCAGAAATTCTTTCTGTGAAGAAAAGTCTGGGTGTCAGGAATATCCGGTTATCAGCCGGCAGCCAGGTCGAGGTGTTGAATCGTGAAACAAAAATAGATTT
>JAGLHE010000087.1 GCA_023143685.1 Candidatus Omnitrophota bacterium | reverse complement strand
GTTAGTGGAAGGAACCGAGCAAGAAGAATCAGTGATGGCGTTTGTTGCTCAAGCGCAGAATATTAGCAAGAGTTTGCGTGTTTCAGGGGATAAGCAGAAAGAAGGAATTTTTACAGGTCAGTATGCGATTAATCCGGTTAACGGAGAAGAGATTCCGATTTGGGTAGCGGATTATGTTTTAATGGAATATGGGACAGGCGCGATTATGGCGGTTCCGACGCATGACCAGCGGGATTTTCTTTTTTCGAAAGAACACAGTTTGCCGTTACGCATTGTTATTCAGGACCCTTCACGAAAAGATATTAAAGAGCAGGATTTAACAGAGGCGTATGAAGAGGCAGGCACGCTTGTAAATTCCGCGCAGTTTGATGGCCTTTCGAATGAAGAAGCAAAACAAAAGATTGCGGAATGGATGTCTGCACAGAAGATCGGCAAAATTACAGTTCATTGGCGGTTGCGCGATTGGTTGATTTCGCGCCAGAGATATTGGGGAACCCCTATCCCGATGATTTATTGCGACGCGTGCGGAGTTGTGCCGGCAACAGAAGATCAATTGCCGGTAGAATTGCCGGAAGATGTCAAAATTACCGGAGAAGGGGGTAGCCCTTTATTGCAATGCCCGGATTTTGTCAATGTCAGCTGCCCTAAATGCGGTAAAGATGCCCGTCGGGAAACAGACACAATGGCGACTTTTTTTGATTCCTCCTGGTACTATTTACGTTATATTTCCGCGCATGATAATTTGCAGATTTTTGATAAAAAGGATGCCGCGTATTGGATGCCGGTAGATCAGTATATTGGTGGAATTGAACATGCGATTCTACATTTGCTGTATTCCAGATTTTTTACGAAATTTTTTAGAGACTTGGGGTTAGTTACGGTTGACGAGCCTTTTGACCGGCTTCTTACTCAGGGGATGGTTTTAAAAGACGGCGAGGTTATGTCCAAGTCCAGGGGCAATACGGTCGACCCTGATTCTGTTTTATCCAAATATGGCGCGGATACATTGCGGTTATTTATTTTGTTCGCGGCTCCTCCGGAAGACCAGCTGGAATGGAATGATCATGCTATTGATGGGGCATGGAAATTTTTAAACCGTATTTGGAATGTTGGCCGCGATAAGTATAAGCCGACAGATGTTTCATACACACTGGAAGAATTGGATGATGCGGATCAGGCCTTGGAGCGCGAGAGAAATTTTTCAATCAAGAAAGTCACAGACGACATGTCGAATGGATTTAAATTCAACACAGCGATTAGTCAATTGATGATTTTAATGAATAAAATTGAAAAGTATGATGTTGACGAAAGGGCGGTAAAACAAGAGGTGTTGAATGCCGCGATTCAAACGGTTGTTTTGCTTATCGCGCCTTTGACCCCGCATATTTGTGAAGAATTGTGGGAAAGCATGGGTGCCGGGGAAAGCATTATTTCGGCAGGGTGGCCGACGTTTAATGAAGCCGCGTTAAAGCAGGATGTTATCCAAATGGTGGTTCAGGTCAACGGTAAGGTCCGTGGAAAAATTCAGGTGGCGTCAGATTCTTCACAAGATCAATTGAAAGAAGCGGCTTTAGCAGATGAAGGCATCTTCAGGCATGTTCAGGATAAGCCGGTTCGAAAGTTTATTGTTGTGCCAAATCGTTTGGTGAATATGGTTGTTTAGTCTACGACCTTCTTTTTCTCAGTCTTTTCGTTTCCCTGTTTCATGGATTTAATTGCAGTTCCTGCCTTTTCAGAATCAAGTAAGAAAGTGTTCTAGTCGTGAGTTTTGTTAAAAAAATAACATTGGTTGTGCTATGTTCTTTGATTATGGCGGTTTGTTTGACGGCCATGACCAGGGATATTAATTTTATTATAACGGACGCGGGATGGTTGTATTTGCCTGCAGCGAACAAACTGCCGGCCTTGCAGTATGTCTCTCAATTGCATACAGAGACAGAGTTTCCTTTATGGTTACATGGCAAGGAATTGTCTATTGTAAGTTTTGCCGCAGCGCAAGGTATTATGAATGACCATGAAACGTTGCGGCCATTAATTATTGTATGTATTATTGCTTTGGCATTGTCGTCGGTCCTTATTTTTTGTGTTAGTAGAAAGTATTGGGGAGATCTTGCCGGTAGCATATGTTATGTGGTGTTTATGACAAGTTTTTGGCCGTATTTTTATGTGCTGCTTGTCAGGCATCAGCCGATGGGGTTATTTTATTTTCTTTTATCAATTCTTTTTCTGCAGGTTATTAAAAAAGATAAAGGGCAGAATCTTTTTTGTTTTATTTCTGGACTTTGCATGTGTTTTTCCCTGCATTCGTCAACAGTATCTGCGGTGTATCTTCCGTTTTATTTAGCAGCGTTGGTATATTCTCAATATACAATTTTTGGCAAAGATAAAGGCCCGGCAGATTTTATAAAAAATTTTCTGCAGGCGGGGTGTGTGTCTTTGGCAGGATTTGGGGTGGCTATTATTTGTTTTAATTATCCCAATATCATGGAGAACCTGGAAAGCTTCTTGCGATATGTCAGAGAGAGCACAGATGAGTCACATTTTTCTTTGAATCAACTTGTCTTACGGCAATGGATTGAGAATCCTGAACAACCCACACGAGGCGGATGGCTTTGGATTATTAAGTATTTTTTTCTTGTGATGCCGGTATTGTTTTCTTTTTATATTTTGTGCGTGGTTTATCTTTTCGGGAAAATGGTAACATGCTGTGACAAAAGAATGTCGTCCTGGATGAAAACGGCTGGTATTGTTTTTTTGAGTTTGTCCCCGCTTTTTTTAGCGGAAATAAAAGGTGTGGCCCAATATGGAGGAAATTATTTTCCTTTTATTGTTGGAATTCTTTTGGTTGTAGGGTATGTGTTGAGGCCTTTGTCTTTTGAGGGATGGTGGCGAAAAGCACCTTCTGTTTCGAAAAAAATGACAGGGGTATTTCTAGCTATTATTTTTGTTTTGCATGTCGCGGCCAATGGGCATGCTTTTTTTAGTGATGTTTATCCTTCACGGATGGCCACGACTTTTTTGTCAGAGAAAATAAAACAACTGGGGATTAAACGTTTGTATGTTAACTCGTCTAATCCTTTGACAGGCATGATACTCAAATATCTTAATCCGGAACTCGAAGGCCAGGTCGGGTTGAAGCATATTGATAATATTTATTTGGCGAAAGAGGGTTATGTTTTGGTAGCACCTGTTGCAGGCACGTCGATCTATAATCCGGTGGGTGTGTATTATACTGATTTTGATGAAGACATTTTTTTAAATGAATTGATTCGCAAAGGCAACATTCAAGATTATGCAGTGGCTTCATTTAAGACGCTGGCCTCCAGCCGGGTATGGCTTCAGGAGGAGGAGATTGTAACGTATAAGGATTTAGTTTTGCGGCATCTTTCAAAGAAAGATTTTGAAAAAGGACGGATGTGGCTGCTCGATGCCGGAAAACTTCAGGCAGATATCCAGAATAACATGCCTTCGCAGGAATACCAGGAACTTGTGTCAGAGGGCATCAGGAATATTGGGAAGAAGGAATCTTTATATAAATTCAAGGGAGATATTATAGGTATTCAGGAGTCGACAAGTTTTGCGGATTTTAATGTGCGGTTGTATAAAGTCGGAGATCCAAAAGATCAGTTGATTGCGTATATTTATCAAAGAGATCACAATAAGCAGTGCTGGGTTCCCGCGAGTAAGAACTACGCGTCTTTGCCTTTAGGCGCGCAGGAGTTAACATCGGATAAAAAAGGCGAGATGGTAAAATTTAAATTTTCAGAGCCGATGGCGTTAGAGCCGGGGTATTATCATATTGTTGTTTACAGGACAGGAGAAGTTGACGATAATAATTTCTATCGGATTTATATTGGCGGCCCGGAAAAAAGAAGATACATCCAGGCAGCCAGGATCATGTAAGGTTTGGAGAAAAGATTGTGAATATTTTATTTGTTGTTAAGACTTTTTCAATTGTTGAGCCGATGGGGATTATGCAGATATCGGCGAGTGTTAAGAGCCAGGGGCATAAAAGTTTTGTTGCTTCGATAGATGCGGATGATATTTTAGCGCGGATTCAGGAGAAGGAGATCGATGTTGTAGCCTTGAGCATGCTTTCAACAGAAACAAAGACGTTTAATGAATTGGCTCAGCAGATTAAAGGAGCAAACCCGAAAGTTGTCATTGTGGCTGGCGGCCCGCATCCGACGTATTTTCCTCAAATTGTTGATGAATGGCCGATTGACGGGGTTGTTGTTGGTGAAGGTGATTTGGTGTTTGGCGAGATCATGAAAGCTGTTGAGAACGGCGAGAGCCTTGACGCGATCCCGAATGTCCATACGAAAACGTGTAAAAATCCGGTGCGGCCGTTGGTCCCTGACTTGGATAACCTTCCCTGGGCAGACCGCGAACTTGTTGCTGATGTCACGCCGTTAAAGTATGTCCGGATGAAATCTTTTTTTGCGACACGCGGGTGTCCGTTTGCGTGTGCGTATTGTTTTAATAGCGCGTACAATCAAATGTATCACGGGAAGGGCAAGATTCTTCGTCGGCGTTCTGTTGAAAGTTTGATTTGTGAGATAGAGCAGGTTAAAGAAAAGTACCCGATGGATTTTGTCCGGTTCGGAGATGACGCGTTTATTTTTAAACATGATGAATGGGTAGAGGAATTTGTTGATAAGTATTCGTCGCGGATAGGGTTGCCGTTTTATTTTTTGATTAATCCGAATTGTGTAACTGAAAAACTTGTTAAGCGGCTAAAAGAGGCAAAGTGTTATTCTGCGATGATGGGGATTGAATGTGGAAATTATCAGGTGCGTAAAGATGTTCTTAAACGGAATGTTACTAATGATACGATGTTAAATGTTTTTAAGATTTTTCGTGACTATGATATTAAGGTTTTCAGTAATACCATTTTAGGGTTGCCAGGCTCCACGCTGGAGGATGATTTGGAATCCCTGGATTTTACACTGCAATGCCGTCCTTATTATTCCGGATTTACTGTGATGACGCCTTTCCCTGGCACAGATTTGTACAAATATTGTGAAGAAAATGATTATTTGGAAGAAGTGGCAGCTATGGAAGATTCGTTTCCGCAAAGCATGCAGCAGGACTCGTGCCTGAAAGGGATTTCTGAGGAACGCAAAAATATTCACCGCAATATTCTGATGTTAGGCCCGGTGGCTAACGCGTTTCCGTTTTTGAAGAAGTGGATTGTGAGCAAATTGATTTACGGAAAGCCCAATGTGTTTTTTAATGCGGTTGGATCGCTTGTCCGGAATTATCAGAATATGAAGGTTTGGCCATTTCGGAAATCACCGGGTAGTTTTTGGAATATTTTCTGGCAAGTTATGAGGATTGATAAAAAGAATTACATAAAAGAAAAATAAGAGACATACATCTATTTTGACGTGCAACAGCTTATCAGAATCTCCAAAACGGATGTCCTCGCACCATTCACCCTAAGCAGTAACTCACCGGTTACACTTGTAGTATAGGAATTTCAAAGA
>JAGLHE010000086.1 GCA_023143685.1 Candidatus Omnitrophota bacterium | reverse complement strand
CAAAAGTATCAAACGAGCTTATTTTACATAAAGTTTGACATAAAAAAATAAGACTGTTAATATGATGTTCCCTTGCGTTATCCCTTCGTCTTTTTATGCCCCTAAAGAGACATCCTGCAATGATTATGCCAAAAGCAGCACCTTTTCTAAGAATCTTTCTACTTTTTGGTTTTGGGATTTTTATTCATGAGAGTGTGGGTTTCAGGAGTTTTCCTTTTAAGATAGTTTTTTTCCTGAGTTTGTTGTTTTTTGGGATCAGCTGGTTTTTTCGAAACAAACAATATCGATTCCTTTTCTTTTCTTCTGTTTTTTTGTTAGCTGCCGGCGCCACGTATACCCATCATTATCGAACCTTTTCCAGTGATCATATTTTTTTCAGTTATCGCGATTATATTGGAGAAAGAATATTTGTTGAGGGAGTTGTCACATCACCGGTTAAACATAAACAGGGTAAGACAGGTGCAAGGACAAGTTTTGAATTATCTTTAGAGCGGTTTTTAGGTTTTAAAAAAGAAGGTATTGGGGAAAAACGTTCCGGCAAGGTTCTTGTAAATGTTTTCAGGGATGCCAAAGTACATTATGGAGACCGGATTGTTGTCCAGGGCAAACTGCACAGGCCGTATGACTTTTCTTCCAGCAGGAATTTTTCTTATCGCAAATATCTTCAGCGTCGAGGAGTTTATCTGATTTTAAGCGTTAAGAAAAAAGCGTGCTTAGAAATTCGTAAAAAGCGTCAGGCAAATATTGTGGTAAGTTTTGGGCTTGGCCTGCGCGGACAGCTGCAAGATGTGCTGCGCAGGTTTTTGTCTCACCAGCAGGCAGGTATTATGCAGGCAGTCCTTTTGGGTGAACGGCAAGAAATGCCAAAGGATGTTAATGCCCTGTTTAAACGTACAGGCACAGCACATATTTTGGCAATCAGCGGGCTGCATGTGGGCATTGTGGCAGGAGTTCTTTTTTTCTTATTACGGATGCTTCCGGTTGGCCGAAAAGTTCAATATATTCTTATCATCGTGTTGCTTGGCTTTTATGCCCTGATGACCGGCGCGCGGCCATCTGTTGTCAGGTCTGTTATTATGGCTACGGTTTTTTTGTGTAGTTTTCTTTTTGAAAGAGAAGGGCAGGGGCTTAATTCGTTGTCTTTGGCAGGAATTATTATCCTGGGCATGAATCCGATGGCTTTGTATGACATCGGATTTCAGTTATCCTTCTTAAGTGTTTTGGTTATTATATGGCTTTATCCTCTTTTGTGGAAGCAGGTGTTGGATTGTTATCCCAATATTCCTAAACAGCTGCAATATTTTGTTCAATCTTCGATGGTATCGTTATCGGCATGGGTTGGGGTGGCTGGATTGGTTGCTTATTATTTTGAGATTGTGACTCCGATTACGATATTAGCGAATTTGTTTGTTGTTCCCTTGATAATGGTTATCGTAGCGTTAGGTATGGGGGTTTTGGCTTTCGGGGCAGGTTTTCCATTGATGGCGATCCCGTTTGCCTTAGGAGTGAAACTTCTTTTGTCCTTAATGGTTATGATTGTTAGACTTGTGGACAGAATCCCAGGGGCTTATTTTTTCTTAAAAGATGTTAGTTTTTGGTGGGTGATAGGGTATTATATGGTATTAGGAATTATGTTGAAAATTTATGCGAGATTTGGCAGTCTGATTTTTTCTCAATCCTCTTTTTTGACAAAAATTAGCAAATATGCTAAAGTGGCGCAAGATTAAATAATAATAAGTATTAATATAAAAGGTGGGGGATGTAAGGAGCTTGTATGAGTGGTAAGCTGATTTTGCGGACAATATGTGTAGTATTTTTATTTTTTCTTTTTGCCTTACCGGTTGATGCTTTTTGGATGTGGACACCAGAGACTAACCAGTGGATTAATCCAAAATATGCAGTAAAAGATACTCCTCAGGAACAGTTAGAGTACGCGTTAAAGGCGTATGAGCAAGGCGATTTTAAAAAGGCGGTTGGTGAATTTCAAAAGTTGATTAAACATTATCCTCGCGCAAGGGAAGCAGCCGAAGCCCAGTATCATATTGCTATGATATCAGAGGAGCAAGGGCAGTTGTTAGGGGCTTTTAAGAATTATCAGGTGGCTGTTGAGAAATATCCTTTTAGCGAGAGATCTGTGGATATCATCAAAAAACAATATGAGATTGGAAATAAGTTATTAGAAGGAGGTGACAACCGTAATAAATTTATCAAGACGGTTGTGGGTGGCGATTATGATGTGATTGAAGTTTTTCGTGCTGTTATTAAGAATGCCCCGTATGGGGAGTATGCTGCCCCGTCACAATACAAAATCGGTTTATATCTCCAGGAAAAACAGATGTACCAGGAAGCACGCGATGAGTTTGAGAAAACTTTAAATGATTATCCGGATAGTGAGTGGGCGCAGGCTGCAAAATATCAAATTGCTTCATCTGATGCCAAGCGTTCTTCATCAGCGCAGTATGACCAGAAAGTTACTGAAGCAGCCATTGAAGAGCTGAAAGAATTTGTTGAAGAGTACCCGGCGGCAAAGCTTTCAGATGATGCTAAGGAGCAGATTTTAAGTTTAAGGGAAAAGGAAGCAGAGAATAATTTTGTTATTGCCGAGTTTTATGAGAAACAAAAAAAGTTTGGAGCAGCAAAGATTTATTACGCAATGGTTGTTGAAGATTATAAAAATACCTCCTGGGCGTCAAAGTCATTAACACGCCTTAGGGAAATGAACCGGAAAATTCAATGAGAAAATTATTTTCACAAGTAATGTTGGTTAGCATGTGTTTTTGTTTTGTCGGTTGCGGGTATACAACGCGGGCTTCGCTACCGGCACGGCTAAGGACAGTACATGTGCAGACGTTTAAAAATAATATTGATTTTACATCTGAAAGCTTCAGTAATGTGTATTTGCCTCTTTTAGAGGTGGATGTTACTAATGCGATTGTAGATCGATTTTTGTTTGATGGAAACCTGAAGATCGCGCAAGAGCAAGTGGCTGACCTTGTTTTAAACGGAACCTTAACAGGGTATCAACGGGAGGCTTTGCGATATACAGATAATGATGATGTCCAGGAGTACCGGGTTCAGGTCATTGTTGATTTGGTTTTGTACGATACCGGAAAAGATGAAACTTTGTGGACAGAAAGCGGCTTTGTAGGTGAAGCAACATACTTTTTGACAGGAGTCCAGGCAACAACCGAGGCTAGTGCTGTATCTGAGGCAACGGTTGACTTAGCCCGGCGGGTGATTGAGCGAACAATTGAAAATTGGTAGAAAAGTAGGGACGAACCCCATTTTTCTGCTTTTCCCTTACTTTTTCCCAAAAACGGATGTCGCACGAATTAAAATCTATACATTATGTCCTACCTCCTAATCGGAAAAGACCAATCCAAAAAAGACGCGAAGATCGCTGAATTAAAAAAGAAATATATTTCTTCAAAAGAGGCGCAAGAATTTGATTATGAAGTTCTTTATAGTCATAAACTTGAGCCAAGTGTTCTTAAAAAAGCGTTAATGACTTTGCCGGTTGTCGCAAAAAAACGTTTTATCCTTATCCACACTTGCCATAAATTGACTCCACAAAATAAAAAGTTGATTTTGGAATTTTTCTCTTCTTCTCAAGATCAGTGTTTTGTTGTCTTGGATTCTGCTGAAATGACTGCATCAGATAGTTTTGCAAAGAAAATTAAATCAGCGGTAAAGGTTGTTGATTTTTCTTCCGGGAAAAAAACAAATGTATTTGACATGACACGCGCAATTGGTGCGAGACGGCCGGCAGAGGCATTAAAGTTTTTGTCGGGATTGTATCAGGAAGGTATGCATCCGTTGCAGATTATGGGGACATTGGTTTGGTTCTGGGGGAGTGTTAAAAACCGTCTTTCTCAGCAAAAGTTTGCGCAAGGGTTAAAGGCTTTGCAGGAAGCGGATCTGAATGTTAAGCGCAGCCGGATTAATCCAGAGTATGCGATTGAAGTTGTGGTCGCACGGTTGAGCATGTTGTTGACATAATTATGTTGTTATGTTATTTTTGAAGTAGGAGGTGATACTATGATTAAGAAAAGAACAACTGTTTATATTGAAGAAAAATTGGTTAAACTTTTAAAGCTGCGCTCCATTAAAACAGATCAATCTACGTCAGATTATATTAATAAAGTTCTATATCAGGATATGCTTGAAGAGCAAGAGGATTTAAAGAGTATCCAGAAAATTCTTAAAGAGCCAACACTTTCTTTTGACGATGTGTTGCAAGAATTGAATATCAAAGATGACGTATAATATTGAAGTAAAGAAATCCGTCCTTAAAGTATTGAAGAAAATTCCTCGAGAAGATCAGATTCATATTGCCAAAACGATCAAGGGTTTGGCTGATGATCCCCGGCCAGCGTATTGTCTGAAATTAGCTGGATCTGCATATTATCGCATTAGGTGTGGGAATTATCGAATTATTTATGACGTCCAAGATGACAAGTTGATCATTATTATTTTAAAGGTCGGGCATAGAAAGGATATTTATAAACGGAAATGAAGCCTTCCAAACTTCCCGCAGCAAGCGTGCGGGGTATTG
>JAGLHE010000085.1 GCA_023143685.1 Candidatus Omnitrophota bacterium | reverse complement strand
AGGAAAGTATAAAACAGACAACCATGCTTTCCTATACGTCAGCTAAAGAAGACGTGAGCTGACAAAATCAACAAGCGAACTTTTTTGTAAAAGAGCGCTAAGTTGAGTGTTTTGAGCCGGATAGTCGCGAGTTTTAAAGTTGCAAAATGTCATAAATAAATACTTGACAAAAGTAGATTGATAACGTATACTTTACTTTCATATTTTTTATAGTGCAGAAAATTATAAAATTCCCTGCACGGGCATAAAATAGTTGCGAGCAACCAAAAATATCAAGCGAGCTTATTTTAACGGGAAAAGAGGTCGCAAAATTAAGCAGAAGACGTCAAGTCTTAATGGGTACATTATGCCCCTGTAGCTCAGTTGGTAGAGCACGTCCTTGGTAAGGACGAGGTCTCCGGTTCAAGTCCGGTCGGGGGCTTTGATAATAAAAAGGTTTTTTAAAAATGGCAAAAAAAACAGCACGCGAAAATATTCAGTTTCAATGTGAAGAGTGCAAAAGAATTAATTACAACAGCACGAAGGATAAGAGGAAAAAGCCTGAACGGATCGAACTCAAGAAGTTTTGCCGATTTTGTCGCAAGCATACGTTGCACCGCGAGATGAAAAAGTAAGCATTTCTTTTGTGGCAGGGTCTTAAAGTAATAGGCCTGTAGCTCCAATTGGCAGAGCAACGGTCTCCAAAACCGTGTGTTGTAGGTTCGAACCCTACCAGGCCTGTTAATGAGTGCGTGAGTTATGGAGTCCTGACTGCCGGTAGGCAGCGAAGAATGTGGAATAAGATAATTTCCGAGAAGAGAAAAGAATGATTGGAAAAATTAAAAAGTTTTTTGCAGAAGTAATTGTTGAACTCAAGAAAGTTTCTTGGTCTACTAAACAGGAATTGAAAAACGCAGCATGGCTTATATTTGTTAGTACGGCATTTTTAATTGTTTTTATTGCCACAACAGATTTTATGCTGTCAAAAATCGTAGGGGTACTTATTAATTAAAATGGGAATGAACTGGTACGTTATACATACACAAACAGGGGCGGAAGAAAAGGCTAAGGCTGGTCTTGAGGGGCGCATGAAGACTACTCATCTTGAAGAGTATGTTAAAGAAATTGTTGTCCCGACAGAACAGGTTTCGGAAATCCGGGGTGGGAAGAAGCGAATTACAGCCCGCAAGTTTTTTCCTGGATACATTTTAGTGCATATGGAGATGACTAAGGAGAGCTGGTATCTTGTTAAGAGTACGCCTGGAATTACAGGATTCATTGGCCCGGGCCGTCGTCCAACACCGATTTCTGAAGAAGAAGTCAACTCAATTGTCCGAAGGACAGAGGATACGGAAACAAAACCGAGTCCCAAGGTTAGTTTTGAGATAGGAGAGGCTATCAGGATTTCTGACGGGCCTTTTGCGAATTTTAATGGCTCTGTGATGGAAGTTTATCCTGATCGGGGAAAGTTGAAGGTCAGCGTTTCTATTTTTGGACGTTCGACTTTAGTGGAAATGGAATATTGGCAGGTGGAGAAGATCTAAAATGGCAAAAGAAATTGTCGCGCAAATAAAATTGTATGTTCCGGCTGGTCAGGCTAACCCGGCACCGCCCGTAGGGCCGGCATTAGGTCAGCATGGCGTTAACATTATGGCTTTTTGTAAGGAATTTAATGAAAAAACCAAAGGGCGTGAAGGATTGATCCTTCCAGCAGTTATTAGTGTTTATAAAGATAAGTCCTTTAATTTTATAATTAAGACCCCGCCAAGTTCGGTGTTGATTAAAAAAGCAGCGAATCTTGCTAAAGCGTCAGGTACCGCCGGAAAAGAAATAATTGCCAGCTTAACAAAAGATCAAATTAAAGAAATTGCAAAAATAAAAATGGAAGATTTAAATACAGTTGACCTCGAACAAGCAATGAAAGTTATTGAGGGAACTGCTAAAAGTATGGGAATAGGGGTGGTTGATTAAAATGGTCAAATTAAGCAAACGAAAAAAAGAATTTGAAAGATTATTTACTGATACGGAAGTTATTTCTTTAGAAGACGCGATCGCTAGTATTGAGAAGTTTCCTAAAGTCAAATTTGATGAGACTGTTGAACTTCACTTTATGCTGAACGTGAATCCAAAAAGTTCAGATCAGTCTGTGCGTGGAACAGTAATGCTTCCTCACGGGACTGGAAAAAGTATCCGCGTGGCTGTTTTCTGTAAGGGTGAGGATGTGCAAAAGGCAGAAGAACTCGGGGCGGATTTTGTCGGGGCAGCGGATCTTATTGAAAAAATTTCTAACGGTTTCCTGGGTTTTGATTGTGTTATTGCAACACCGGATATGATGAGAGATTTAAGTAAATTAGGGAAAATTCTTGGTCCCCGTGGATTGATGCCAAGCCCAAAGGCCGGAACAGTTACGACTGATATTGAACGTGTTATTAAGGAAGTTAAGGCTGGCCGTGTAGAATTTAAATCTGATAAACAAGCGGGTGTCCATGTTGGTATCGGTAAGCGTTCTTTTCCTAAAGAGAAATTAGTTGATAACGCTAAGCAGTTGATTGAAGCGATGAACCAGGTAAAACCCGCGGCTGTTAAAGGTAATCTCGTTAAGAGTATGTCGGTTTCAACGACGATGGGCCCGGGGTTAAAAGTTGTAGTTTAAAAAATTTGAATTGAAATCATTGTTGAAAAGGGTAACCCAATGGAAAAAGTTGGTCAAATATTTCGAAAAGGATTAATTAACGGCATTAAAGACGGTGTGAATGATAATGCCAGTACGTTTCTTCTGAGCTATTCTTCTCTTTCTGCCTCAAAGATGGATGGCTTGAGAAAAGAGTTGCACCGTATCGGCGCACATGTGAGTGTTTCCAGGAATCGTATCGCAAAACTCGCCTTTGAAGAGCTGGATCATGGAAAACTTGCCGAAAACATAGATAGACAGACTGCTTTTGTATGGAGTAGCGCCGATTCTGTGGAGGTGTCCAAAGTATTAATGAAGTTTGCAGAAGAATGCGAGGGCGTGAGCGTTCAAGGAGGGGTGTTAGATGGTAATGTGCTTATGCAAGCTGATGTTAAGCGGTTGTCAGATTTGCCATCGAAGAATGTGTTGCGTGCTCAGGTTTTACAAATGATTATTTCGCCATTAACCCGACTGGCATCTGTTTTGAACGCGAAAACACGTGATGTATTATCTATTTTGAAACAATTAGGGGAACAAAAAGAAGGGGGTAATTAAGATGTCTGAGAATACAGAAACAGTGGAAGAGAAGAAGGAAAGTGTTGCTCTTTCTCCGAAGCTTGAGGAAGTTGCGAAAGCGATTGAAGGTTTGACTGCGCTTGAATTAGCTGACCTTGTTAAAGGGTTAGAAGATCGTCTTGGGATTCAGGCTACTGCTCCGATGCCAGCTGGTATGATGATGGCAGGTGCTCCAGCAGCTGGTGGCGCTGTCGTTGAAGAAGAGCAAACAGAGTTTTCTGTTATCTTGGCTGATATTGGGGCTAAGAAGATTTCTGTTATTAAGGAAGTCAGAGCAGCGACTAATCTTGGCTTAAAAGAAGCCAAAGATCTCGTAGAAGCCGCGCCTAAGGCTGTTAAAGAAGACGTGTCGAAGGAAGAAGCAGAAGAACTTAAAGCAAAGCTCGAAGCCGTTGGTGCCAAAGTTGAGATTAAGTAAACGATTGAAATAGAATTTTTTTCAAAAGATCAAGAAAACCTTTTCACTTTAAAGTGAAAAGGTCTTCTTGATCTTTTGAAAAGTTTTGTTTTAAAGTGCAGTGCATATCAAAAAGTTTTCCATCAGCAGTTGTTGTCTCGAAAAAATAAAGGTTTAATAGAACAGCCCGGTGGGTAAATCCTTCAAAAAACTCGATAAAGAGAAATCCTATGAAAAAAATGAAGATCAAGAATTTCGGTAAAATTAAAGATACCTTTGAACTTCCACAGCTTCTTGATATCCAGCTTGTTGCGTACAAAGAGTTCCTTCAGAAAGAAATTCGGCCGGAAAAAAGAGCCGATCAGGGTTTAGAAGAAGTTTTTCGTGAAGTATTCCCGCTTGAAAGTTACGATGGCCAGATTCGATTAGAATACATCAGTTATTATTTAGGGAAAGAACGTTATTCCAGTGAAGAGTGTCAACGCAGGAGCATGACTTATGCTGCCCCCGTAAAAGTTAAACTGCGTTTGATTACACCTGTTGACATTAAAGAGCAGGAAGTTTATTTTGGGGATTTCCCTTTGATGACAAAAATTGGAACGTTCATTATTAATGGTGATGAACGGGTTGTGGTTTCACAGATTCAACGGCCACCAGGGGTTTCGTTTGAAGAAGAGATGCATCCTACCGGAAAAAGTATTTATCATGGCCGGATTATTCCATCACGTGGTGCATGGTTTGAGATTAAGTATGATCTTAACGATGTGATGTTGGCTTATATTGACCGACGACGCAATTTTCCAGCAACACAAATTTTGCGTATCATGGGTCTTTCCAGCAACGAAGATATGCAGCAAATGCTGGGGGAAAGTTTTGATAAACTAAAAAATACGCTGGAAAAGGATACAACAACCAATAAGGAAGAGGCCTTATTGGATTTTTATCGTAAAATGCGTCCGACCGAACCGGCAACGGTGGAAGTCGCAGAGGCGTTATTTTATCGGTTGTTTTTTGATCCAAAACGGTATGATTTAAGTAAGGTTGGCCGCCATATCATTAACCGCAAGTTAGGGACAGAGGTTCCTTTAGATAACCGCGTCTTGGATATTCGTACGCTTTCGGCGGTTATTTGTTATTTGTCAGATCTCCGGGAGGGAACCGGCGAGACAGATGATATTGATCATCTGGGGAACCGCCGTATTAAAACAGTTGGTGAGCTTGTCCAGAATCAGGTGCGTATTGGTTTGTCACGATTAGAGCGTTCTATTAAGGAACGTTTGGTTGTGATGACTTCTTTTGAACATCTTACCGCGCATCATCTTATCAATTCAAGATTATTTTCTAATCAAGTTCATGACTTTTTTGCGCGTAGTCAGCTTTCCCAGTTTATGGATCAGGTTAACCCTCTTTCAGAAATGACGCATAAACGTCGTTTGAGCGCGTTGGGCCCTGGAGGGTTGTCTCGTGAGCGAGCCGGGTTTGAAGTGCGTGACGTTCATCCGACTCATTATGGTCGTGTTTGTCCGATTGAAACACCGGAGGGGCCGAATATTGGGTTGATTTCATCATTAACAACCTGTGCGAGGGTCAATGATTTAGGTTTTGTTGAAACACCTTATTACAAGGTAGACGACGGGCGTGTTACAAAAAAAATTGAGTTTTTAACAGCAGATATTGATCAGAATAAATACATTGCTCAGGCGAATGCGTCGATTGATGATAACGGAAACTTAGATGAAAAGGAAATCATTTGCCGTTATAAAACAGATTTTCCTAAAGTAAATCCAGCCAAGATTGATTATAAAGATGTCTCAACCAGACAGCTTGTTTCTGTGGCGACATCTTTAATTCCGTTTTTAGAGCATGATGATGCGAACCGTGCTTTGATGGGTTCAAATATGCAACGTCAAGCGGTTCCGTTAATGGATACTGAGGTTCCATACGTCGGGACAGGGATGGAAGAAAAGGTAGCCCGTGATTCAGGAGTTGTTGTTATTGCTGAAGAAGCAGGTAAGGTTACGAAGATAGATGCGCATCAGATTGTTATTGGCAAGACGGAGTATCCTTTGAAGAATTTTAAACGTTCCAATGCTAATACTTGTGTCCAGCAAAAACCGATTGTGCGGCTGGGCGACCAGGTGGCGAAAGGCCAGATCATTGCTGACGGGATGGCAACAAAAAATGGTCGTATGTCATTAGGACGAAATGTTCTCGTGGCATTTATGCCATGGCGTGGTTACAATTTTGAGGACGCGATTTTGATTAACCAGCGTGTTGTTCGGGACGATGTTTTTACGTCTATTCACGTTGAGAAATTTGAAGTAGAAGCGCGTGAGACACGATTAGGAAATGAAGAAATTACGCGGGATATTCCCAACGTCGGCGAAGAGGCGTTGAAAGATCTGACCGAAGAAGGAGTTGTTCGTGTAGGAGCAGAAGTGAAAGCGGGTGACATCCTTGTCGGAAAGGTTACCCCGAAAAGCGAAAAAGAGCTTTCTCCTGAGGAGCGTTTGTTGCGTGCCATCTTTGGAGAAAAGGCAGCGGATATTCGTGATACTTCGTTGACGTTATCTCCAGGGATCGAGGGGGTGGTTGTGAATATCGAGGTCTTTCAGCGAACAGAGCGTGGACGTAAGTCTAAAGCGGATAAAGCAAAAGAGCAAGAGGCTGTCGCCAAGATAAAAGAGTATTATAAACAGGAATGTGTCTTTGTGGAAACAGAGAGGGACCAAAAGGTTGCGGAACTGTTAAGGATTAGCCCTGACAAAGTAGCAAGCCTGAAGGTGAGTGACCTTGATGAAGATTCTGAAGCGTTTGCCACGTTGGAGTTCTTTAAAAGCAAGCTCGCAGAGCTGGGTGAAGAAGAATTGCAGGAAATTGAACGTGTTAAACGAGGCGATGAATTGCCAGCGGGTGTTTTAAAGCGAGTGGTTGTATATGTTGCGACAAAACGCAAGCTTTCTGAAGGGGATAAGATGGCAGGGCGTCACGGAAACAAGGGGATTGTTTCCAGAATCCTACCATCAGAAGATATGCCGTATCTGGATGATGGAACACCGGTTGATATCGTGTTGAATCCGTTAGGGGTTCCTTCTCGAATGAACGTTGGACAGTTGCTGGAGACGCATTTGGGATGGGCAGCTGCAGCGTTAGGTTTTTATTCGGAGACGCCGGTTTTTGACGGGGCACAAGAAAGTGAAATCCGTGCATTGTTGAAAGAGGCTGGTTTGCCGGAAAATGGCAAGACAACGATCTTTGACGGATTTACCGGTCAGCCATTCGACCAGAAGGTGACGGTGGGTTATATTTATATGTTGAAGCTTAATCATCTTGTTGATGAAAAAATTCACGCACGGTCGATTGGGCCATATTCGTTGGTAACTCAACAGCCGTTAGGGGGTAAAGCTCATTTTGGTGGCCAACGGTTCGGGGAAATGGAAGTTTGGGCTTTAGAAGCTTATGGGGCAGCCTACACTTTGCAGGAAATGTTGACCGTTAAGAGTGACGACGTCGCAGGCCGAAGTCGTATTTATGAGGCGATTGTTAAGGGCGAGCAAAAGTTGACGACAGGAACGCCAGAATCCTTTAATGTTCTCGTTAAAGAACTTCAAGGATTATGTTTAGATATTAAATTAGAAAAAGCAGAAGACTTAGAGACAAACGAAAAATAAACCCTTTTCTCTCATAGGTTGTCTTGTGAAGCAGGATGCTAAAGAGATATAAATTGGGGAGATGTTACATGTCCACATTAAAAAAAGATCATATGAATCAAGACCGGGTTTCGATTAAGATTGCGACATCTGAGGTTATTAAGTTTTGGTCTAAAGGCGTTGTTAAGAAAGCAGAGACGCTCAATTATCGAACGTTAAAACCAGAAAAAGATGGTTTATTCTGTGAGAGAATTTTTGGTCCTGTGCGTGACTGGGAATGTAACTGCGGAAAATATAAAGGTATTAAGTTTAAGGGAATTACCTGTGATCGTTGTGGGGTGACTGTTACTCGTTCTTCTGTTCGCCGCGAGCGAATGGGGCATGTTGAGTTAGCGTGTCCTGTAACACATATCTGGTTTTATAAAGCGGTTCCTAGTCGTTTGTCAGCGCTTTTGCAGATCACTTTAAGGGATTTAGAAAAACTTATTTATTATGAAGAATATGTTGTTATTGATCCGGGTGAAACGCCATTAAAAGAGAAAGAATTTTTGTCAGAAGATAAGTATCAAGAGGCCATTGTGAAATATGGTGGAGCGTTTAAGGCCAAGATTGGTGCTGAAGCGGTTCGTGAGCTTTTAAGAGATCTTGACTTGGGAGCATTGTGTAAAAAATTAAGAAAGGATTTAGCGAAAGCGAATCCAGCCGGGACTAATGCCAAGAAATTATCCAAGACATTAAAGATTGCTGAAGATTTTAAGGCGTCTGATAATAAAGCGGAAAGTATGGTCCTGGATGTCTTGCCGGTTATTCCTCCGGATTTGCGGCCGCTTGTTTCTTTGGAGGGTGGGCGATTTGCAACATCTGACTTGAATGATTTGTATCGACGAGTAATTAATCGTAATAATCGATTGAAAAAGTTGATGGATTTAAAAGCGCCAGAGATTATTGTCCGTAATGAAAAGCGGATGTTGCAAGAATCGGTTGATGCTCTGTTGGATAATGGCCGTCATGGACGTCCGGTTTTAGGGTCGGGGAACCGTCCATTAAAATCGCTTTCTGATATGCTTAAAGGAAAACAAGGACGTTTCCGTATGAATTTGTTAGGTAAGCGTGTTGATTATTCAGGACGTTCGGTTATTGTTGTTGGCCCGACGCTGAAATTGCATCAATGCGGATTGCCAAAAAAGATGGCGCTGGAATTGTTTGAGCCGTTTATTATTCGGGAGTTACGAGAGAAAGGTTTTGTGCACACGATTAAGGGCGCAAAAAGGATGGTTGAGCGTGCCAAGGTTGAAGTTTGGGATATCCTGGATGAAGTCATCAAGGATCATCCGATCATGTTGAACCGAGCTCCAACCTTGCACCGTTTGAGTATTCAGGCTTTCCAGCCGGTGCTGGTTGAGGGGAAGGCTATTAAGTTGCATCCTTTAGTTTGTTCGGCTTTTAACGCGGACTTCGACGGAGATCAGATGGCTGTGCACGTGCCGTTATCTTTAGAAGCGCAGATTGAGTGTCGATTAGAATTGTTGTCGATCAACAATTTGTTTTCACCTGCTGATGGGCGACCGATTGTTTCTCCAACGCAGGACATGGTTTTAGGCCTTTATTATTTAAGTAAAGAGGACCCGGATCAAGTCGACGATAAACGAGTTTTTTCATGTAAGAATGAAGTCCTTGTTGCTTACAATGATGGACAACTGAATTTGCATTTCGGGATCAAGTTGCGGTTGGCAAAATCGGTGTGGGGTGATGAAAAACCTTCGTTGATTATTTCTCAGGAGCAGGTGTTGAGAGGGGAAGTCCCTGGGGAGATAAAAAAAGAGGAAACAAAGTCTCAAATTATTGAAACAACAGTTGGACGTGTCTTGTTTAATGAGCTTTTACCTGAGGGGTATGGTTTTGTTAATGAGTTGTTGGATAAAAAACGCATCGGGGCGGTTATCTCTGATTGTTATAAACGATTTGGGCAGGATACAACTGTCAAATTGTTGGATAAATTAAAAGAATATGGTTTTGTTTCCGCGACACATGCAGGGATTTCAATTTCGATTGATGATTTAACGAGCCCTAAGGAAAAAATTAAGCATATTAAAGAAGCGAAGCAGGAAGTTGCCAAGGTTGAAGATCAGTATCGAAAAGGAATTATTACAGGTCGGGAAAGATACAATAAGATTATTGATATTTGGACACACACGACGGAAACACTTTCAGATTTGGTGTTTAAGCAGATGGATCCGTTTAATCCTGTTTTTATTATGGCTGATTCTGGTGCGCGGGGATCCCGTTTGCAGATCCGTCAGCTTTCCGGGATGCGGGGATTGATGGCTAAACCGTCAGGTGAAATTATTGAGAATCCGATTATCGCCAGTTTCCGTGAAGGATTAACGGTGTTGGAGTACTTTATTTCTACTCACGGGGCGCGTAAAGGGCTAGCTGATACAGCGTTAAAGACCGCAGACGCGGGGTATTTGACCCGTCGTCTTGTTGATGTTGCGCAGGAAATGGTTATTACCGACGATGATTGCGGAACTTTAAATGGAATTACCGTTTCTGCGATCATCGAAGGGGACGAGTTGGTCGTTAGCTTGAGAGAGCGTATCATGGGACGTGTCGCCCTGGATAGTATTGTGGACGTTATTACGGATCAGGTGGTCGTGGCCGCAGGGGAAGAGATTACAGAAGAGAAAGCGGTCATGATTGAGCAGTTAGGGATTGAAAAGGTTCGTATCCGTAGTGTTTTGACGTGTGAGGCACAACGTGGTGTTTGTATCAAGTGTTATGGCCGCAACTTGGCAAGCCAGCGGTTGGTTGAGATTGGTGAAGCTGTTGGTACGATTGCAGCTCAAAGTATTGGTGAGCCAGGGACGCAGCTAACGATGCGTACGTTCCACATCGGGGGGACAGCAAGCCGTGCAGTTGAGCAGTCGTTCTATCGCTCGAAGAATGAAGGGGTTGTTAAATACCATCAGTTGCGTGTTGTTGAAAGAAATGAAGAGTTTGTTGTTTTGAACCGCAACGGGGCGATTAGTATTAATAATGAATATGGCCGCGAATTTGAGCGTTATCAGTTGCCGCAAGGGGCAACAATTAAGTATGCCGACGGAGCTCCAATTAAAAAAGAAGAGATCTTCGCGAATTGGGATCCGTATACGATTCCGATTATTACGGAAGTTAAGGGGTTGGTTAATTCTGAAGATTTAATTCAGGATGTAACGGTTCAGGAAGAGCAGAATTCGATTACAGGGATCACTGAACGAGTAGTTGTTGAGCATAAACAGGAATTTCACCCACAGATTATTATTACAGATGATAATCAGGAGGTTGTGGGAATTTATTCTATTCCGGTTGGGGCGCATATTCTTGTTAATGATAAGCAAGGGGTCAACGCCGGGGATCTTATTGCAAAAATTCCTCGAGGGGTTGGAAAAACCAGAGACATTACAGGTGGACTTCCTCGTGTTGCTGAGTTGTTTGAGGCGAGACGGCCCAAAAATCCAGCGATCATCAGCGAGATTGACGGGTTTGTCGAGTTTGGGGAAGACAAGAAAGGGTTGCGTACAATTGTTGTGAAAAGTGAGACAGGGATGTCTAAAGAATATACCATCCCTCACGGAAAGCACCCGAATGTTTATAAAGATGATCGTGTGTTTGCCGGACAGCAATTGACAGATGGCCCGGTTGTCCCGCAGGATATTTTGCATGTTTGCGGGGACAAGGTTTTGCAGGAATATTTGTTGAATGAAATCCAAGAAGTTTATCGTTTGCAAGGTGTGCGTATTAACGATAAACATATTGAGTTGATTATTTCCCAGATGTTAAAGAAAGTTAAGATTGATGACTCCGGGGACACATCGTTTTTGCTTGGAGAACAAGTTGATAAAACGAAGTTTAAAAAAGCCAATGAAGAAGCAATTAAGAAAAAAGGAAAACCGGCACAGGCAACACCGCTCTTATTAGGGATCACAAAGGTCTCTTTGACGACGGAGAGCTTTATTTCTGCCGCAAGTTTTCAAGAGACAACAAGAGTCTTGACAGAGGCAGCCTCTTCTGGTAAAATCGACCTCTTGTGTGGGTTAAAAGAAAACGTCATTGTGGGGCATTTGATTCCCGCAGGGACAGGTCTTAAACGTTATGATAAAGTGGAAATGGTGAAATATGCCGACGATTCAACAATTGATCAGGAAGAGACGGAATCAGAAACTCAAGAAGGGTAAAGCCCCGGCGTTAAATGAATGTCCGCAAAAGCGCGGTGTTTGTCTGCAAGTCAGAACAATGACACCTAAAAAACCAAACTCTGCATTGCGGAAAATCGCAAGGGTTCGGTTGTCTAATAAGATAGAGATTACGGCTTATATCCCGGGCGAAGGACACAACCTCCAGGAACACTCTATAGTGTTGGTTCGAGGTGGACGAGTTAAGGATTTGCCTGGGGTGAGATATCATATTGTTCGTGGAACTTTAGATACAACCGGGGTCGCCAAGCGTAAGCGGTCACGATCAAAATATGGGACAAAGAGGGAAAAATAATAATGCGTAGACGTAAAGCTGAGAAAAGACAAATATTACCAGATCCAAAGTATCATAGTCAGATTGTTGCAAAGTTTATCAATTCGATTATGGTAATGGGTAAGAAAACAATCGCTGAACGTATTGTTTATCAAGCGATGGAGGTTTTAAAACAGAAAACACATGAAGACAATGCTTTAAAGGTTTTTAATAAAGCTATTGAAAATGTCCGTCCACGCGTTGAATTAAAGCCAAGACGTGTTGGTGGGGCAACCTATCAAGTTCCTGTAGAAGTTACAGCCCTTCGCAGTAATTCCTTAGCTCTACGATGGATTAGAGATTTTGCACGTAAGAAAAAAGGCAAGCCTATGGAAGCAAAATTGGCTGACGAACTTTTTTCTGCTTACAAAATGGAAGGTTCAGCCATTAAGAAAAAGGATGAGACCCATAAAATGGCTGAAGCTAATAAGGCTTTTGCCCATTTGAGATGGTAAGGATATCAATCAACGAAAACAAGCGTTTATAATATATATTTAGGGAAGACAGAACAAATGTTAGACAAAACACCATTAAAAGATGTACGAAATATAGGGATTATCGCACATATTGATGCCGGTAAAACCACCACAACAGAGCGTATCCTCTATTACACAGGAGTTATCCATAAGATGGGGACTGTGGATGATGGAAATGCAACGATGGACTGGATGGCTCAGGAGCAAGAGCGTGGGATTACAATTACAAGTGCGAATACAACAACTTTTTGGAAGAATAAAAAGATTAATATTATTGATACGCCAGGGCACGTTGATTTTACGGTCGAGGTGGAGCGTTCTTTGAAAGTTTTAGATGGTGCGGTTGTTGTTTTGTGTGCCACAAGTGGGGTTCAGTCACAAACAGAAACCGTTTGGCGACAAGCAGATCGATATAAAGTTCCACGATTTTTCTTTATTAATAAAATTGATCGTTTAGGGGCAGATTTTTATAGTGTGATCGATCAGATTCATGATCGCCTTGGTGCAAATGCCGTAGGTGTGCAAATGCCGGATGGGGCAGAAGATGATTTTAGAGGGATTGTTGACCTGATTGAAATGGATTACATTGTGTATGAGGATGATACAGGGATGAATTTTAAAAGACAACCAATCCCGGATCATTTGAAAGAAGATGCGGAATTGCGGCGTCATGATTTTTTGGAAAAATTAGCAGATGCGGACGATGGAATTATGGAGAAGTTTCTAGAGGAGCAAGAAATTACTCCTGGTGAAATTAAGGAAGCGATCCGTAAATCCGTTATTGCTAATACGTTTCTGCCGGTTTTTGTTGGTACGGCATTAAGGAACCGTGGTGTTCAGCCTGTTCTTGATGGCATTACCGATTACCTGCCTTCCCCTCTGGATGTTTCTTCGATTACAGGAACTGATCCTAAAACAGAAGAAGAAAAAACGTTTAAAACAGATCCTAGCGATCCTTTATCTGCACTTGTATTTAAAATCGCATCTGATCCTTATGTCGGCAAGTTATTTTACACACGAATTTATTCGGGAACAATTACATCAGGCTCAACCATTTATAATTCTTCTGCTATGAAAAAGGAGCGTATTTCAAAGATCGTTGTTATGCATTCCAATAAGCAAGAGATTGTCGCTAAAGCTGAAGCGGGTGAGATTGTTGCTTTAGTTGGGCTTAAAGATACAAAGTCGGGAGAAACGCTCTGTGATGACAAGAATCAAATCCTTATAGAGAGCATGAATGTTCCAGAGCCGGTTGTTTCTATGGCGATTGAACCAAAGACCAAGGCGGATCAGGACAAATTAGGTTTGACTTTACGGAAGTTTCTGGATGAAGATCCTTCCTTGAAAGTTCAGTATGATAAAGAAACCGGCCAGACCATTATTTCCGGGATGGGCGAGTTGCATTTAGATATTATCATTGATCGTATGAAGAGAGAGCATGGGTTGCAGACTGAAATAGGTCGTCCACAGGTTGCTTATCGCGAAGCCATTACACAAAAAGTTACAGGAGTTGTTGGGAAATTTATTTCGCAAACGGGTGGGCGCGGACAGTATGGTCATTGTATTATCGATGTGGAGCCAGCAGAAAAACCAGGGGATGGAATTGTTTTTGTTAATAAAATTAAAGGGGGCGCGATCCCTCGTGAATATATCGGGCCGGTGGAAAAAGGTGTTCGTAGCGCAGCGTTGAATGGGGTTTTGGCAGGGTATCCGGTTACAGATTTTACAGTTACTTTAGTTGATGGATCTTTCCACGAAGTTGATTCGAGCGAAATGGCGTTTCAGATGGCTGGAAAGATTGCTTTGAAAGAGGCGTTGCGAAAGGGTGGCCCGGTTTTTCTGGAGCCTGTTATGAATTTAGAGTGTTCAGCTCCTGAAGAGTTTATGGGAGCTGTAATGGGTGATTTAAATACGAGAAGAGCCAAGATTGTTAATTTGGGAACACGAGGTAAATTAAAAACCGCTCGATGCGAAGTCCCGTTGGCGGAGATGTTTAATTATGCGAATGCTCTTCGATCGTTAACTCAGGGGAGAGCGTCTTTCTCAATGGAGCCGTCTTTTTATGCTGAGGTGCCGGTACATATAGCTGAGAAGATTAAGGGTACCCGAGAAGAAGCGGCTAGTAAAAGATAGATGATAAAGGAATAAAATTTTAAAGAATTGAAATCCAAAAAGGAGGATAGTTATGGCTAAAGAAAAATTTGTAAGAAATAAACCGCACATGAATGTTGGAACAATTGGTCACGTTGATCATGGGAAGACTACGCTTAGTGCCGCCATAACGACGATTTTAAACAAAAAAGGTTTGGCAGGGGAAGTTCGTTCTTATGCTTCTATTGACAACGCGCCAGAAGAAAGAGAACGTGGAGTTACAATTAATATCGCACACCTTGAGTATGAAACAGAAAAAAGACATTATGCGCATATTGATTGTCCAGGCCACGCCGATTACATTAAGAACATGATTACAGGGGCAGCGCAGATGGATGGGGCGATTTTGGTTGTTTCTGCAGCAGATGGCCCTATGCCTCAAACACGTGAGCACATTCTTTTGGCTCGTCAGGTAAACGTTCCGCGTTTGGTTGTTTTCTTAAACAAGTGTGATCAAGTTGACGACGAAGAGCTTTTAGAACTTGTTGAGATGGAAGTTCGGGAGCTTTTGAGCAGTTATAAATTTGACGGAGACAACACTCCGATCATTAAGGGAAGCGCGTTAGAAGCTTTAGATAATCCGGATGATGAAGCTAAAACAAAGCCGATTCTTGATTTGATGCAAGCAGTTGATGATTATGTCCCGGATCCAGAGCGTGAATTAGACAAACCATTTTCTATGGCAGTTGAAGATGTTTTTTCTATTTCAGGTCGTGGAACAGTTGCGACAGGTCGTATCGAAAGAGGTAAGGTTGTTGTTGGCGAAGAAGTTGATGTTGTTGGGCTTCGTCCGGAAGTTCAGAAAACGGTTGTTACAGGTGTGGAGATGTTTCGCAAGGAGTTGGATGAAGGACAAGCTGGTGACAATGTCGGGTTATTGTTAAGAGGTATGGACAAGGACAGTATTGAGCGTGGTATGGTTTTAGCAAAGATAGGCTCGATTACACCACATACTAAATTCAAGTCTCAAGTTTATATTTTGACAAAAGAAGAAGGTGGCCGACATACACCATTTTTTAAAGGGTATCGTCCACAGTTTTATTTCCGAACAACAGATGTTACCGGAACAGCAACACTTCCAGATGGCGTGGAAATGTGTATGCCAGGGGATAATGTGGAAATGGAAGTTGAATTGATTACTCCGGTTGCTATGGAGAAGGAATTACGTTTTGCGATTCGAGAAGGTGGTCGTACGGTTGGGGCTGGTGTTGTCTCCGAAGTTGTCGCGTAACATTTTAGATAGTATAGATAAGTTTGTTGTAAAGTGTTTCATCAACGAGTAGCGGGGATGATATTCTTATCCCCGCTACTTTAATCATAGGAAAAGTGACGGATATGCAGAAGATACGGTTAAAATTGAAGGCTTATGATCATCGGTTGATTGATCAATCAGCGCAGGAAATTGTTGATACAGCGATCCGTACAGGCGCTAAGGTTGCTGGGCCGGTACCTTTGCCGACAAAAAAGGAACTGTACACAGTTTTAAAGTCGCCGCATGTGAACAAAAAGGCACGTGAGCAATTTCATTTAGCTATTCACAAGCGTTTGATTGATTTGGTTGAGCCGACTGCCAAAACAGTGGAAGCCTTAAGGAAGTTGAATTTGCCGGCAGGTGTTGATATTGAGATTAAGCAATAGGGATTGAAGTGTAATCCGTAAAATTATTTGAACTTTTTATAATTGGTTGAATTATGATACGTGGACTTATTGGAAAAAAATTAGGTATGACGCAAATTTTTGACAAAGACGGGAATGTTGTTCCTGTGACAGTTGTTGAAGCCGGTCCTTGTCCTGTTTTGGGCCTTCGGGAAGAACCTTTAAAGATAAAAGTTGGTTTTGATCCGGTGAAAGAATCACGCGTTAAGAAACCTCAGCTAGGATTTTTTAAGAAGGTTGGCGTAGCGCCAATGCGGTTGATAAAGGAATTTGAGTCAACGGATAATAAAGATTATCAGGTTGGACAAGAGGTGAAGGCGGATATTTTCAAGGCTGGTGATTTTGTGGATATTTCCGGGGTTTCGAAAGGAAAAGGATTTCAGGGCGGGATGAAGCGATGGAATTGGTCTGGTGGGCCTGCGGGGCATGGTTCGATGCATCATCGACGTGTTGGGTCTATTGGAGCTAGTGCAGATCCATCGAGAACCTTTCGTGGAACACACATGCCGGGGCAGATGGGAGCACAAAATGTAACAACACAAGGTTTGCGTGTTATTGAGGTTGATGTTGAAAACAATATCCTTTTAATTAAGGGTGCTGTCCCGGGATCTAAAAATAGTTTGGTGGTTGTTAACCGTTCCAAGAAGAAAGTTTATCGGTCTCTTGATGAAAAATCAGCGACTATGGCTAAGAAGCGTAATCCGATGAAGCAAAGTAAAGCAAAAGCTAAAGGTAAGAAGTAAGGTTGAAGGAGTAAGAAAATGGCAACGTTGCCGGTTTTAAATAAAGAAGGAAAAGAAGCAGGAACGATTGAACTTCCTGAAGGAATTTTTGGTGGTCGTGTTAAGCAAGAGGTGCTTCATCAGGCAGTTGTGATGTATCAAGCATCTTTGCGTCAAGGAACGGCATCAACAAAGGAACGTGCTGATGTTTCGGGTGGTGGAAAGAAGCCATATCGTCAAAAAGGGACAGGTCGAGCACGAGCAGGTTCAAGCCGGTCACCTGTGTGGAAAGGTGGTGGGGTTGTTTTTGGTCCACATCCAAGAGATTTTAGATACACGATCCCGAAAAAGATTCGAAGAGCAGCTTTAAAAGAAAGTTTAAACGCGAAATATCAATCCAGACAAATGGTTTGTTTGGATGAATTGAAAGAAGAATTTGCAAAGACAAAAGAATTCGTGAAAGTTCTTGAGGCGTTAAAAGTTCAAGGAAAGACGTTGGCATTATTGGATGGTTGTGATCAGAGTGTGCTGCGTGTCAGCCGCAATCTTCCGCGTTTTCAGGTTGTGCGATCAAAAGATGTTAATGCCTACGATATTTTAAAAAATAAGACACTTTTATTAACAAAATCATCATTTGATAAATTAGTTGAACGGATTGAGAAGTAATTATGATTACCAGTTATGATATTGTTAATACACTTGTTCGTACAGAAAAAGGCCTCGATTTAGAAGCACAAAGGAAATACTTATTTCATGTCGCGAGCAGTGCGAATAAGATAGAGATTAAAAAAGCGATTGAAGAAATTTATAAAGTTAAGGTTGCTTCTGTGAATACGATTACGGTTCCAGGCAAAAGAAAGAGAGTCCGGCAAGAATTTGGGCATACAACAGCGTGGAAGAAAGCGGTTGTGACGCTTAAAGAAGGACAGAAGATTGACATTACTTAAAACGCAGATCATCGCAGATATTTGAGGTAAAAATGGGAATTAAAAGATATAAACCAACGACAAATGTATTGCGGCATACAGTGCTTTCTGATTTCAAAGAAATCACAAAAAGCAAGCCGGAGAAATCTTTAGTCCGTCCGTTGAAAAGAACAGGCGGTCGTAATGTGCATGGGCGTATTACTGCAAGATATCGTAGTGGCGGACATAAGAGAAGATATCGTTTGATTGATTTTAAACGCGCGCGTATTGATGATGTTGCGGATGTCATCGCCATTGAATATGATCCGAATCGATCACCGCGTATTGCATTAATCCAGTATCCGGATGGAGAAAGAGCGTATATCTTAGCTCCATTAGAAGTTAAGGTTGGAAGCCAGGTGGTAAGCACTTATGAGAAGAGTGTTGAAATTCAATCAGGAAATTGCATGCCGTTAAAAAAGATTCCATTAGGGACAGCTATTCACAATATTGAGTTGCATCCAGGAAAAGGTGGACAGATTGTTCGTGCCGCAGGCACATCTGCTCAATTAATGGCTAAGGAAGGTGATTTTGCTCATGTGCGGATGCCTTCCGGGGAAGTGCGAAAAATTCGTGTTAATTGTAGGGCAACAATTGGACAGTTAGGTAATGTTGAGCATGAAACGCGTTCTTTAGGGAAAGCAGGAAGATCCCGATGGTTAGGTCGCAAGGGGAATGTTCGTGGTGTTGCGATGAACCCGGTTGACCACCCGCATGGTGGGGGGGAAGGGAAAGCACCGCAAGGAAATCCGCATCCTGTAACGCCATGGGGGAAAGCGACGAAAGGGTTAAAGACACGAAAGAAAAAAAAATATTCGAATCAATATATTGTAAGGAGAAGGACTAAGTAATATGCCACGTTCAATTAAAAAAGGTCCATTCATCGACGAAAGCTTATTAAAGAAACTCAATAAAATGATGGAGGTTGGCAATAAGCAGCCTATCAAAACATGGTCACGACGCTCAACTGTTTTGCCAGAATTTGTTGGTTATACTGTGTCGGTTCATAATGGACGCAAGCATGTTCCTGTTTATATTACAGAGAATATGGTTGGATTTAAGTTTGGTGATCTTGCTCCAACACGGACATTTAGAAAACATGGCGGGGTAAAGGCTAAGAAAGCACCGACGAAAACATAATAAGCGCGAAACAACGCGAAAGAAATACGAAGGTAAAAAATGATTGCACAAGCTAAAGGACGATATATAAGGGTATCCCCGACTAAGATGAGACTAGTAATTGATCTTATTCGCGGGAAAGATGTAGCCTCTTCATTAGCAATTTTGACACACGTAAATAAGGGATCTACACCGACAATTACCAAAGTATTAAATTCTGCGATTAGTAATGCAAAGCAAAAAGGGTTAGACGAAACACAATTGTACGTTTCTAAAATAACCGCTGACCAGGGTCCATCCTGGAAGAGGTTCAGGGCTGCGCCGTTTGGCCGAGCGACACGGATATTAAAGAAAACAACTCATTTAACCATTGAATTAGATTTAATAACTAAGTAGGAGCGAAACACGTGGGACAAAAAGTTCATCCATATATTCAGCGTATAGGTATTAATAAAACTTGGCGTAGTCTTTGGTATGCGGATAAAAAAGAATACCCAAAACAACTCGTGGAAGATTCCAAAATTCGCAAATATATCAAAGAAAAATTTGTGCACGCGGCGGTCTCTTATGTTGTTATTGAGCGTTTAGCGGAACAAATTAAAATCAAGATTGCTTCTGCACGTCCTGGGGTTGTGATCGGCCGCCGGGGAGCTGATATTGATCGCCTGAAAGAACAATTGTCCAAGATTACTAAAAAAGAGTTAGCTATAGATATTATCGAAATCAAGAATCCTGCGACAGAAGCACAGCTGGTCGCTCAAAATGTTGCTTTTCAGCTGGAGAAACGTGTCGCATTTCGTCGAGCGGTTAAGCGTGCGCTTGATTTGTCCAGGCAAGCAGGGGTCAAGGGGATTAAGATTAGTTTGGGTGGACGTCTTGGTGGCCAGGAAATGGCACGGCGTGAGACTTATCATGAAGGCTCGATCCCTTTGCAGACATTGCGGGCCGATGTCGATTATGGTTTTGCTGAATCACACACCACATATGGAGTTATTGGAGTTAAGGTTTGGATTTATAAAGGTGAGACCATCCGGGAAAAGAAAAGAAATTCAAAGTAAATTTGTTTAGAAATAGATTGTTTTTGAGAGGAAAATATAATGCTTTTAATGCCACGAAAAGTTAAGTATCGCAAAGCGCAAAAAGGAAAGAACCGTGGTATAGCAACACGGGGTGAGCGATTAATTTTTGGGGAGTATGGACTAAAGGCGTTAGAGAATGGTCATATCCGTGCCAACCACATGGAAGCAGCCCGTCTTGTTGTCGCCCGAAAGATGAAAGGTGTCGGAAAACTCTGGATTAAGGTTTTTCCTTGTAAGCCGGTTTCCAAAAAACCAGCCGAAACGCGTATGGGAAAAGGCAAGGGTGACTTATCGCATTGGGTATGTCCTGTCAAAAAAGGAAAAGTTCTTTTTGAAATCGGTGGTATCCCCGAAGATTTTGCGAAGCAGGTTTTTCGTTTAGTATCTTTTAAGTTGCCGGTAAAAACCAAGTTTGTGGTACGTTCGGGTCATTAATTGATAGAGTTTATTTTAAATTAGGTGGTTAAGAAAATGAAAACAGAAGAAATAAAAGCCTTAAGCGTTGAAGACCTGAATGCGAAAGAGAAGTCATTAAAAAAAGAGCTTTTTGATTTGAAATATCAGCGTAAGCTTGGACGTGTTGAAAGACCGTCGATGTTTAAATTAATAAAGAAGGATATTGCAAGAATTTTAACGATACGGAATGAGAGACTAAAAGATGGAAACAAGAGTTAATAGAAGAAAAGTAGAAATGGGTGAGGTTGTCAGTGCCAAGATGGATAAAACCCGTGTTGTCCAAATTAAAGGGGCAACAAAGCACTCTAAATATCATAAAACAATTCGTCGTAATGTGAAATTTAAAGCGCATGATGAAAAGAATGAAACTAAAGTTGGTGATATTGTGAAGATTATGGAAACCCGGCCGTTATCAAAAGAAAAACGGTGGATGATTTTAGAAGTTGTTAAGTAATTTTACCGCAGCTTGAAAAGGAAGAATAAAGATGCTTTATATGAAATCACTCTTAATAGTTGCTGATAACTCCGGTGCGCGGAAAGCTTCCGTTATCGGGGTTTTAAACGGCAAGGGACGTCGCTGGGCGCAGGTTGGGGATGTTGTTCGTGTTAACATTAAGGAAGTCGTTCCAGACGCCGCTTTTAAAAAAGGGGATAAGGCAAAAGGGGTTGTGGTTCGAACAAAGTTTCCCATAAAGCGATCAGATGGTACGAGTGTTCGTTTTGACACCAATGCGTTGGTGATTATTGATGATGCCGGAAATCCTAAAGGGACACGTGTTTTTGGCCCTGTCGCGCGAGAATTACGTAACCTTGAATTTATGAAAATTATTTCATTGGCTCCTGAGGTAGTTTGAAAAAGATTGATTTCACCGGGTAGAAAAAGATTGCACAGATAAAAGGATTGATAATGTTAAAGATAAAAAAGAATGATAAGGTAATGGTTATTGTTGGAAAAGATAAAGGCAAGACAGGAAAAGTTCTGAAAATTTTACCAGAGAACAATCGTCTTGTTGTTGAAAAGATTAATATTGTCAAAAAGGCTCGGCGTCGAACACAGCAGGATCAGCAAGGTGGTTTTGTTGAAATTGAATCTTCCATTCATATTTCAAATGTGATGCTGGTGGATAAAAAGACAAATAAACCGACTCGTTTTGGGATCTCGATCCTGAAAGATGGGACAAAAGTACGCATTAGCAAGAAAAGTGGAGAAGTTATTTAGTTAAAGGAGAGGGTATAAAAGTGGCGCCAAGATTGTTTCAGAAATATCAAGAAGAATTTATCCCGGCAATGCAGGAAAAGTTTGGGATTAAGAATGCGATGTCAGTTCCGCGTTTACAAAAGATTGTCATCAATATGGGTGTAGGTGAAGCGATCCATGATGTAAAAATTATGGATAGCGCTATGAAGGATTTAGAGATCATTTCCGGTCAAAAGCCTTTTTTAAGACGTTCCCGAAAGGCGATCTCGAATTTCAAATTGAGAATCGATATGCCTGTTGGCTGTAAAGTGACATTGCGACGCAATAAGATGTATGAATTTATGGATCGCTTTGTTAATGTTTGTCTGCCGCGAATTCGGGACTTCAATGGGGTTTCACGAAAATCGTTTGATAAACAGGGGAATTATTCTATAGGGATTTCTGATCAATCAATTTTTCCAGAAATTGATTCCGGGCGTATGTCGCGCACTCAGGGGATGGATATTTCGTTTGTTTTTAGTAATGGATCTCAAGAAAAGAATTTTGAACTGTTGCGTCTTTTTGGGATGCTGTTTAGTAAATAAAAAAGGAAGAATTTTATGGCTAGAAAAGCCTTAGTTATCAAATCTCAAAGAAAACCGAAGTTTCCAACACGACAACATAACCGTTGCCTCATCTGTGGGCGTCCAAAAGGATATTTACGTCGGTTCGGCACATGCCGTATCTGTTTTCGTGAGTTAGCCTGGAGGGGAGAAATTCCAGGGGTGCGTAAGGCAAGTTGGTAATTGTTGTTTTAAAGAGAATCTGAATTAATCAAGAGAAATAAGGAAAACAAAGATGTCATTAACTGATCCTATAGCGAATATGTTAACAAGCATCCGTAATGCTGTCCAGGCGAAAAAAGAGTATGTTGATGTTCCCGCATCCAAGCTGATTGGGAAAATATTAGAAATTTTCAAGACAGATGGATATATTGAAGATTTTCGTTTGATGAAAGATAGTATTCAGGGTACATATAAAATTTATTTAAAATACGAAGATAAAAAATCAGCCATTATTGGTATCAAGCGTATTTCTAAATCAGGGTTAAGGGTTTATGCACAACAAAAAAGGATTCCTCGTGTTCTCAGTGGATTGGGGATGGCAGTGATTTCAACATCTAAAGGGATTGTTTCTGATAGAGAAGCGCGCAAGATGAATGTTGGGGGAGAGGTTCTTTGCTATATTTGGTAATCGAAAACATAAACATAAAAGGTAAATTTTAATATCATGTCTAGAGTCGGAAAAGTACCAGTTACTGTACCAAAAGAAGTTAAAGTTTTTATTGAAAAAGGAATAATTCGTTTGGAAGGATCAAAAGGCAAGTTGTCTTTTGATATTCCTCACGGAATTCAGATTGAGCATAAAGATGATCAGCTGATTGTCACGCGAGCGTCTGATGCTAAGCAGAATCGTGCTAACCATGGAACAGTTCGTGCGTTATTGGTAAACATGATTGTTGGTGTTTCTCAGGGGCATAAAAAGGATTTGGAAATCCAGGGTGTGGGTTTTCGCGCCCAAATGCAAGGAAACAAGTTGGTTATGAGTTTGGGTTTTAGCCATCCTGTGGAGTATGAGGTTTCTAAAGATGTTAAGGTTTCAGTTCCAAATCAAACGTCTATTACGGTTGAAGGAGCAGATAAGTCTTATGTCGGGCAGGTTGCGGCAAAGATTCGAGGGTTTAAGCGGCCTGAGCCGTACAAAGGAAAAGGGATCCGCTATGTTGGTGAAGTGGTTCGGAGAAAACAAGGTAAATCAGTAACTAAATAAATTTGAGTTATGAGTGTAAAAACAAAAGAAAATAAAAGAGTAGCAAGACATCAACGTATTCGAAAAATTGTTGTTGGAACAAGTAATCGTCCGCGTTTGTGTGTGCATAGAAGTTTGAATCATTTTTATGCCCAGGTTGTGGATGATGCTAAGGGAAAAGTTTTATTTGGGATGTCAACACAGAACAAAGAAGTTCGTCAGAAAATTAAAAATGGCGGAAATGTTGAAGCGGCCATAGCTCTTGGTAAAGCCGTTGCCAATGCAGCTAAGACAAATGGTGTCAATAAAGTTTGTTTTGACCGTGGAGGATATCGATACCATGGCCGTGTTAAAGCGTTTTCGGAGGCTGTCCGGGAAGGTGGCGTAGAATTTTAAGAAAAGACAGTGTTTTTGTTAACATAATCAACAAGTGGGCAAGATGAGCATGAATCAGGAAAATACAAATCCAGAGAATCAAAGTGAAGAAAAAAAAGTGGATCAGGTCGCTGAAGTAAAATCTGCAGCTGAGATCAAAACTGCTATTGCAGAGCAAAAGGCTCCTGCGGGAGCAGGGTATCAGGGAAGAAAAGGCGCGCCAGAAGGGAAAAGGCGTCCATCATTTCGTAAACGTGAAGAATCTTCTGAGTTTATGGAAAAGGTTTTATCTATTAAGCGTGTTACAAAAGTGACCAAAGGTGGGAAAAAGCTTTCTTTTAGTGCCTTGGTTGTGGTCGGGGATATGAAAGGAAGCGTTGGGTATAATTTAGGGAAAGCTGGTGAAGTCGCGATTGCGATTCGTAAGGCATTGGCTGCGGCTAAGAAAAATATGGTAAAGATTTCTCTAAAGGGGACAACCATTCCACATGAGATTATTGGTGTTTGCGGTGGGGCAGAGGTCCTTTTAAAGCCAGCTTCTGACGGGACGGGAGTTATTGCTTCTGGCCCGGTACGCGCGATTTGTGATGGAGCAGGAATCCATAATATTTTGACAAAATGTCATCGTTCTAATAATCCGATTAATGTGGTTAAGGCAACAATGGATGGATTAACCCGTTTGAAAACGGTAAAGAAACAAGGTGTAGAAGATGCAAGTTCATAATTTGAAATCACCTAAAGGTTCACGCAAGGCAAAGCGTATTGTTGGGCGTGGAAATGGTAGTGGTCGAGGAAAAACAAGTGGCCGTGGGGAGAATGGCCAGGGATCGCGCGAAGGGCGTGGTACCTTGCGACAGTCCGAAGGGGGACAAATGCCGTTAATTCGTCGTCTTCCTAAAGTGGGTTTTCGTAGCCACCGACCCATTGTTTACCAATTAATAACATTAAGTCAATTAGAGGCTTTTGATAATGACATTATTGTTAACGCTCAGTTGTTAAAAGAAAAAGGATTTATCAAAAATATTTATAAGCCATTTAAGGTCTTGGGAAATGGGGAGATCAGTACTCCTTTGACGGTTCAAGCCACAAGTTTCTCAAAGACAGCTGCAGACAAGATTGCAAAGGCTGGCGGTAAGACTGAAACCGTTGATGCCAAGAAAATTAAAGAATCTGTCCTGGCGGCACAAAACTAATATAAGACTCGAGAATGTTAGCTGCTTTTGCTAATTGTTTTAAAATCCCTGATTTAAAAAAGAAGATTCTTATTACTTTAGGGATCATTGCGGTATACCGCGTGGGATGTTATATCCCAACACCCGGAGTCAATGGAGCTGTTTTGGTAGCCCAGTTTAAGGCTATGGCTTCTGCGAAATCAGGGTCGATCTTTGGCATGATGAATATGTTTTCTGGTGGGGCAATTGAACGGATGACCGTTTTTGGGTTAGGAATTATGCCGTATATTTCAAGCTCTATTATTATGCAACTTTTAACAGCAGTTATCCCTGCATTAGAAAAACTCGCAAAAGAAGGGCAAGCCGGACACCATAAAATCAACCAGTACACCCGTTATGGGACATTAGCTTTAGCTCTTATTCAATCTTTCTTTATTGCTTTATGGTTAGAGAAAGGATTTGGCGGAGATCCTATTGTGAATAATCCGGGTTGGGGATTCAGGATTGTAACGGTATTTACATTGTCTTGCGGTACGCTTTTGCTGATGTGGCTAGGCGAACAGATTCAAGAGCGTGGAATTGGAAACGGAATATCTTTGATCATTACAGCCGGGATTATTTCTGCTGCACCTTCAGCTGCTCGACAGTTATCATTGCTTATGTCAGCTGAGACCGTTGGGGCTGCACAGTTGCAACCTTTAACATTGGTGATTATGGTTTGTTTTCTTGTATTTGTGGTTGTTGCCATCACCTTAATTACACAAGCACAAAGAAAAGTGCCGGTACAATATGCCAGGCGCATTGTTGGCCGCCGTGTATATGGCGGGCAGAGCACATATATTCCTTTAAAAGTTGATACGTCAGGGATTATCGCTATTATTTTTGCGCAGTCGATCATCTTGTTCCCTGCAACGCTGGCAAGTTTTATCCCTTCTCCGGCATTTCAGACATTTGCGGCTGCGATTAGCCGAGGGAGTCCGTGGTATTATGGCCTTTATGGTCTTTTGATTGTTTTCTTTTGTTATTTTTATACAGCTATTGTTTTTAATCCGGTTGATGTGGCTGAGAACATGAAAAAGCATGGAGGATTTATTCCAGGAGTTAGGCCGGGAACGCAGACAGCGGATTATTTGGATTTTGTTTTAACACGTATTACATTAGCTGGGGCGGTGTTTATTTGTATCATCGCGATTATGCCGGATGCGATTATGGCATTTTTTAAAGTTCCCTACCTGGTTGCTTCATTTTTTGGGGGAACCGGGGTTTTGATTACGGTTGGTGTTATGCTTGATACCATGAAACAAATTGAATCCCATCTTCTTATGCGTCACTATGATGGTTTTATGAAATCAGGTCAACTGAAAGGAAGAAGATGAAGCTCGTACTTTTAGGACCACCCGGAGCAGGAAAAGGAACACTGGCAACACTGATTAAAGACGAATTAGGAATTATGCATATTTCGACAGGGGATATGCTTCGTGAAGAAATGAAGAGCGGTTCAGATTTAGGGAATGAAGTTAAGCAGTATGTTGAAAGCGGTGCGTTAGTCCCGGATGAAGTAGTTATTAAGATCATTGAAAATAAATTGACGAGTGACGAACAGGTTGCCAAAGGGTTTATGCTGGATGGGTTCCCTCGGACAGAGGCACAGGCAGAAGAGTTAGATAAAATATTGGAAAAGATTGGCAAGTCTATTGATTATTCTTTTTACATGGATGCCTCGCTGGAAGTGGTTTTGCAAAGGTTGACAGGGCGAAGGATATGTCGTGACTGTGGAGCGATCTTTCATATGACAAATATGCCACCAAAAGAAGCGGGCAAGTGCGATAGTTGTGGTGGTGAGATTTATCAGCGCCCGGATGACAATGAAGAAACTATTAAGAAACGCATGGATGTTTATGGTGAAAATACAGCCCCGGTTGTTGAATATTATGCAGGGCAGGGAAAACTGAAGAAAGTCAATGCAGATCAATCAACGGATGAGTTGTTTGATGAAATGATGGCTAATGTGAATGCAGACAAAAAAGCCAATCAAGATTAAGACGAAAGAAGATATTAAAGCCTTAAGAGAAGCTGGCAAGATTCTGTCTTCAATTGTCAAAGAGTTACAATGTTCTTTAAAAACTGGAATAACGACAAGTGAGATTGATTCTATCACTGAGAAATTGATTGCTGATGCAAAGGTTCGCCCTGCTTTTAAGGGTTATCGTGGGTTTCCCTCATGTGCTTGTGTTTCTGTTAATGAAGAGGTTGTTCATGGGATCCCCTCAGAACGTGTTCTTTGCGATGGGGATATTGTGAGCGTGGATGTCGGGATCATTTATAATAATTATTATTCTGATATGGCAGTTACTGTCGGGATAGGCGATGTTTTACCAAAAGTTAAGCAGTTAATGTCTGTGACACGGGATGGTTTGCTAAGGGGAATTGCAAAGGGAATGCCAGGAAATCATTTGTCAGATATTTCACATGCTATTCAGAGTTTTGTTGAAGAAAAAGGGTTTTCTGTGGTGCGTGATTTTGTTGGACATGGGATCGGAACAGCCTTACACGAGGAACCGGAAATCCCTAATTTCGGGCCACCGCATCGAGGCCCTGAGTTAAAAGAAGGAATGGTTTTTGCTATTGAGCCGATGGTTAATCTTGGATCGTGGCAAATACAGATTATGGAGGATGGTTGGACAGTAAAAACTTTAGATAGAAAACCATCCGCCCATTTTGAGCATACGGTTGTGATAACAGAAAATGGACCAGAGATACTAACAAGATAAAATGGCAAAAGAAGATTCAATAGAAGTTGAAGGAACAATTGCTGAGGCCATGCCAAATGCCAGGTTTCGTGTGGTATTAGAAAATGGGCATGAGGTTATGGCGCATTTATCAGGAAAGATTCGAATGCATTTTATTCGTATTTTACCGGGAGATAAAGTTAAATTAGAACTTTCGCCTTATGATTTATCCAGGGGACGAATTACATATCGAAATAAAAAGTAATTGATAAGAGAGCATTATGAAAGTCAAATCATCCGTAAGAAGAATTTGTAATAAATGTAAGATTGTTCGACGCAAGAATGTTGTTCGTGTTATTTGTGAGAATCCAAAGCATAAGCAGCGTCAGGGCTGAGGGTGTTGGGTTTTTGAGGGTGTATTTTAATTCAATTTAAGGATATTAAAGACAAGGGAAGAAAAAATGCCAAGAATCTTAGGGGTTGATATCCCACGAGAAAAAAGAATTGAAGCGTCATTGCCATATCTTTACGGGATCGGGCCATGCCGGTCTAAAAAGGTTTTGGAAGAGGCTAATATTGATTGTAACCGTCGAGCGAAGGATCTTTCTGATGAGGAAATTGCCCGAATTACAGCGATTATTCAAAATAATTATGTTATTGAAGGGGATTTGCGACGAGATGTAACACAAAATATACGCGGGCTTATGGATATCGGAATTTATAGAGGACTTCGGCATCGTCGAGGATTACCAGCGCGTGGGCAAAGGACAAAAACGAATGCCAGAACACGTAAGGGACGCAAGGCGTCTGTCGGCGGTAAAGCACAAAAGGGCAAAAAGTAATTAAACATTAAGGATATAAGATATGGCACGAAAAAAAGTATCATCGGGAAGAGAAAAGAAAGCAAAAAAGAAGGCTTTGAAGGGGATAACTTCCGGGGTTGTCCACATCAAGGCAACTTTTAACAATACGTTGATCTCGATTACAGATAAGCAAGGCAACCTTATCTCGTGGTCAAGTCCGGGAAGTGTCGGGTTTAATGGATCAAAGAAATCAACGCCATTCGCAGCTCAAGTTGCAGCAGGAAACGCTGCGCGGGAAGCAAAAGATTTAGGTTTACAGACGGTTGATATTTGTGTGAAAGGGCCGGGGTCTGGTCGTGAATCGGCTATTCGTGCTGTGCAGGCAGCAGGACTGATGGTCACGTCTATTCGCGATGTGACGCCGATGCCACATAATGGATGTCGCCCAAGGAAAAAGCGTAGAGTATAAAGGAGAAATAGATGGCAAGAGATACAGAGCCAAGTTGTCGTAAATGTCGGAGAGAAGGTGAAAAACTTTTTTTGAAAGGGGCGCGGTGTCATACGCATCGTTGTTCTGTAGAGAGAAGAGAGTATGCGCCAGGAGATCATGGGGCTAGTCGACGTGTGAAACTATCTAATTATGGTTTACAGTTGCGAGAAAAGCAGAAAGTAAAACGTATTTATGGTTTATTGGAGAAGCAATTTCGTTTATACTTTGCCAAGGCTGTTGCAAAAAAAGGTGTTACAGGTTCAATATTGCTTCAATTTCTAGAGAGACGACTGGATAATATTATTTATCAGCTTGGGTTTGCGGTTTCCCGTAATCAGGCGCGGCAATTTGTGAATCACGGTTTAGTTTGTTTGAATGATAAAAGAGTTAATATCCCTTCTTGCTTAGTGAAAGTAAATGATGAGGTCACTATCAAAGCAAAGGGTAAGGGACAAAAGTTAATTAAAGAGAACATTGAGGCTTCGCAGGGCCGAACAGTTCCTGAATGGTTGAGTGCCGATCAGGATCATTTAAAAGGAAAAGTATTGAGGCTGCCAGAACGTGAAGATATCAGTTTTGCGGTCAATGAACAGTTGATTGTTGAGCTTTATTCAAGATAAAGTCTCTCATATAATCGAAATCAGGAGGAAAGCATGGGAGTTAAATGGCGTGATTTTCAAATGCCGAAACGGCTTGATTGTGATGAATCTACGTATACAGATACGTATGGGCGTTTTATTGCTGAGCCTTTTGAGCGCGGGTATGGAGTAACTTTAGGGAATTCGTTAAGACGTATTTTGTTGTCATCAATTGAAGGTAGTGCTGTGACCGCGATCAGGGTTGATGGGGTTAAGCATGAGTTCTCGACTCTGCCTGGAGTCATGGAGCCGATTACCGACATTGTTTTAAACATCAAGAAGTTGGTTTTGCGTTCGCACTCAAAGGTTCCTAAAACCATTTATATCAAGGCAGATAAAAAGGGTGAGGTAAAAGCAAAAGATATTATTTGTGATGAGACGGTCGAAATTATCAATCCGGATCACTTGATTCTGACTTTAACACAAGACATTCCTTTTAATATGGAATTAGATGTCTCAAAAGGTCGAGGATATGTCTCAGCGGAGATTAATAAAGAAGCCGGGGGGGCAATCGGAACAATTGCAATCGATTCGATCTTTACTCCAATTATTAAAGTTAATTTTTTCGTTGAGAATACACGTGTTGGGCAAAGCACAGATTATGATCGTCTTATTATTGAAATTTGGACGAATGGGAGTATTCAGCCTAAAGAGGCGTTACTTTATGGGGCTAATATTTTCCAACGACACCTGGATGTTTTTGTGAGTTATGGCCAACTTCCAGAAGAAGAAGAAGAGGAAGAAGAAATTTCGGCAGAAGAAGAGGCGCAGTACGAGAAATTGCGCTTGCCTATCTCAGAACTCGAGTTGTCAGTGCGAAGTGCGAATTGCCTTAAAGATGCCAACATCAAGACAATTTCCGAGTTGGTCAAGAAGACAGAGTCTGAGTTGTTAGGATTCAGGAATTTTGGTAAGAAATCATTAACAGAAATTAATGATTTGTTAAAAGTTATGGGCCTGCATTTAGGTATGAAAATAGATGCAAAGAAATTAAAACGAGCTTGAGAAAGCAGTCAGTTGATTTTTTAATTGAAGAAGGATAATTATGAGACATGCAATCGCAGGAAATCGGTTAGGGAGAAATTCAAGTTGGCGAAAGGCCACTATTCGTGATATTGCCAAAGCGACGTTAATCCGTCAGCGAATTTGTACGACGAAGGCTAAGGCAAAAGAGGCGTGCAAATTGGTAGATAAGTTGATTACGCTTGGTAAGAAAGGCGCGTTATCGCATCATCGGGATGCCTTTGCTATTTTGTGTGATCATAAATTGGTCAGTAAATTGTTTAAAAAAATCGCCCCGCGTTTTAAAAATCGTAATGGGGGGTATACCCGGATTATTCCTTTGGCTATGCGACGAGGAGATAATGCCCAGTTGGTATATCTTGAACTTACAGAAAAAGAAGAAGTTGTGATTAGTAAGCCAAAATCAACAGCTGCGGCCAAGACAAAAGAAGTTAAAGATAGTTTAGATAGTGCAACGACAGCAGAGACAAAAGATAAAGTAGAAAGTGTAACGGGAAAAGCACCTGTGATGCCCAAAGGAAAAGGCAAGGGGGCAGGTCATAAACAAACACCGGCACAAGAAAAAGGAAAGCCTGGGAAAAATATTGTCGGAGGCATTAAGAAGATGTTTCGACGAAAAACAGCTGAGTAAGGAAGGATGACTCTATGAAGATTAACGCAAGGGTTAAAACAGTTGTTGGATCTTCAACTCTGGCTATTACAGCCAGGGCGAAAGAGTTGAAAGCGCAAGGTTGTGATGTTGTTAATTTTGCAGCAGGCGAACCGGATTTTGATACACCTCAAGATATCAAAGATGCAGCCATCAAAGCTATCCAGGATGGTCTTACCAAGTACACTCCAAGTATCGGAACGTTAGATCTTAGAAAAGCTATTTCCGAAAAATTTAAAAAAGATAATGGGCTTAATTATGAGCCATCCCAAGTTGCCGTGTCTTGTGGGGCCAAGCATTCTATTTTTGATATTGTTCAAGTTTTAGCTGATGCAGGCGATGAAGTTCTTATCCCAACACCGTACTGGGTTAGTTATCCGGAGATGGTCAAGTTAGCGGGAGCGACAGGGAAATTTCTTGAGACATCGGCTAAAACAAATTTTAAAATCACTCCTGAACAATTAAAAGAAAATATTTCTTCAAACACGCGTTTGCTTATTTTGAATTCGCCATCGAATCCGACGGGCATGCTTTATGGACGAGAGGAACTGGAGGCGATTGCCGAAATCTGTGTTAAGAATAATATTTTTGTGATTAGTGATGAAATTTATGAGAAGTTAATTTATGATACATCAGAATATGTGTCTATCGCGTCGTTAGGTAAAGATATTTTTGATTTGACCGTTACAGTTAATGGGGTGTCTAAGGCTTATTCGATGACTGGTTGGCGTATTGGGTATAGCGCTGGGCCGCAAGAAGTCATGGATTATATAAAGAAGTTTCAGGATCACTCAACATCAAATCCTTGCTCGATCAGTCAGGCAGCGGCACTGCAGGCTTTGAAGTCTCCGGAAGAAACGATTGTAGCGATGAGAGATGAGTTTAGAAAAAGAAGAGATCTTATGATGGCAGCGTTTGATGAGGTTCCGGAGATAGATTATATTCGTCCGGAAGGGGCTTTTTATTTGTTTTGTGATATTTCTAAATTAGGCGATTCCTTTAATGTGGCGGAAAGAATTCTTAATGAAGTCAATGTGGCATTAATCCCTGGTGAAGGGTTTGGAGCCCCGGGGTTTGCTCGTTTGAGTTTTGCAACGTCGGCGGAAAGAATTCAAGAGGGCACAAAGCGGATAGCCCAATGGGTTAAAGAAGTTGGTGTCGCTTCCGTGTGAAAGTTTTCCAGGACAAGCGCCTTAACTCGAGTATAGGAATTTCTACATAAAGGATCGGTCTTATGGAACTAAGAGATATTCTTTTGCTGTCTATTCAGAAAAAGTCCTCAGATGTACACCTCACCTATGATACTCCTCCTGTTTTACGAATTGATGGGAAGTTAGTTTTAA
>JAGLHE010000084.1 GCA_023143685.1 Candidatus Omnitrophota bacterium | reverse complement strand
TTGCTGATGAGATGAACAAAAATACATTAAGGACAGACTGGTTATTCGTATCAGAGAAGTCTGCTAAAGATTTTGTAGTAGACGGTCAATACAAATTCAGCTTGTTCTTTGGTTCGGAATTTGACGCGGCAGTAATCCAAACAACCCAAACAACAGGATCACAGCAAATCTTTGATATTGAAAAAGAGATTAAATTTATTCCTCTGTCTGAAGAAAAAGCGAAACAGTCTGGGTTAGATCAAAGACACGCTTCGCATGATCAGACGATTATTGATGAGCTTGATAAAAAGTTTGCCCCAGCGATTCCAACATCTAAAAAGATAGACGGAGACCTTCCGGGACATAATAGGCGAATAATAGCGAGAGATAATGAAAGAGCGAATTTGATAGAGCTTAATAATTTAGGAGAAAAACAGGAAACATATATTATCGGTTCAACTGATTCAAAGAACTTGCATGCTCCTGAAGCACGATTCCCTGTATTAGGTCCGGTCAACGACGAGAAATCTTTCTTGTCTTTCGCTTATGAGAATTCAACAGTTAAGTTTACGTCCAAGAAGGCGCCGTTAGATGACATAGCAGCCGTAGACCTTTCTAAGATTAGTGATTTTGAAGATATCAGTCCTCTAGAGATCAAAGAGTATCTTAAGAAATATAAACATTTTTATACTTTTGTTGAGTGGGAAGAAGACGGGGTGGCTAAGGAAGGTATTCTTGAACCGGGTCTTTTAGCTGCGGAAGCGAGAGAAGCGATGGTTGAGGCACAGGTTGCTAACCGTAATCTAATGAAAGACCTTGCTTATATTTTGAATATTGAGAATAGAAATACACAAAGATTCTTAATAGAGAATCACTGGAATCCGATGATCCGTAGCATCGTCCTTCCTTCAGACGAAGATACTCCAGAGGCGAAAAGCGTCTTTGTTGGGGTTGAAGCTGAGGGTAGGGATGACTGGGGCAATATTACTAAATTGGCGAGGTTTATTCTTTCTCATGAAATCGTTCCTGACAAAAAAGATAAACCGTATGCACGTCAAGAACTTTTATATGTTAAGGGGAGAAAATATGGCGATACACCCGAGAGCGATAAACAAAAAGGTGCCAGTTTGAAATGGTGGCCGGCTATTGCGGATCAGATAACAAAAGTGTTTAGCCCGAGACTAGACGAAGAAATCCAGTTGGATAGTACAGACAGAGGGAGCGCCGTTTTGGATCTTTATCTTGATAAGGAGCAAATGGCTCAAGCTCTTGGGGTTGAAAAAGACACACTAACAGAGTATAAGCCGATGATATCCCGTGGGGAGATTATTCTCGGGAACAATTTTGACAAATTAGATTATATGCGTGGAGAGTTCTTGGAAGAACTCCAAAAACGAGAAAAGCAGGCGTTGCTCGCCAATAAGGATCGTTTGGATAAGATGATGATCTTGGAAGGAATTCTTCTCCCTGCAAATATTGCGCTCAACATAAATGGTTTGGGGATACCGTTAAATCTCATTGGAAGAACGTTATTTGATATTATCTATAATCCGCTTAATCATGTTCCTGAAAAACTTAATGAAAAAGAAGAGGCAGAGATCTTTGGTAATGTCGCCAAGAAGTTCGTAAGTTTATCAAATGAAGAAAGAAAAGAATACGAAAGAAACGGAAAGAACATTAAGGGCTTGTTAACAGAAAGAGAAAGAGAAAAACTTTATTCCTTCGTTGAAAAACGCAAGTCCGCGATAACATTTGATTTTTACTTAGGGTTGCTTTCCAAAGGCATGTCTTTTGGCGGATTTTTTGTCAATCAGGATCAAGAATTTGTTACAGACGGCACAAAGCTTCCAGGCGGGCAAGAAACAGCTTATTACTATCAGCCAAAAGAAAAAGAATGGGTCGACATCCTTCAGCAACGTTATATATCAATCACAGGAGAACTTAATATAGGCCAGACGATATCATTAGCCGTCACAGGGGAAGGATTGTCTTTTGTGCCAATTAATGAGCTTGGCGGAGAGGCTTCTTTCATTGAAAAGATTCTTAGCTATGGGGGCGCTTCGGTTGATCTAAAATCTGTGGCGAATGCCATGTTTAGTGAAGGGCCAGCTGATAAGGTGTTTATCAATAGTCCTAGTAAGATCCGCGTAAATCTTTCCTTCCTGGATTTTTCATATAGCCTTTATTCTCAGTGGGATCTTGCTAAAAAACTCATTAAAATGCATGAAGAGAACGAGGCCTTTGCTTATGACATTGACGAAAAAATCTTTAGGGATGACTTAGTGACTTATTCAAAAGATGCCTTCCTCGGCCTTCCGCAGGTTCCTGGTGTTTTGAGTATCGAGGTTGCAAAGACACGAGGCATTGGGAAAGAAACCGTAAATATCCCTGTGTATCTTGTTTCCGAACAGCAGCATTCAGGTGAATATAAGCAAAGAATGGTCATGTTAACACAGAAGGGGTTGGAATATTTTCAGGCGATCAAGGAACGGACTATTAAGAATCGTGAAGATTACGAAGCATCCAAGAAAGAAGGCGGATATGTCCATCGTATATTCCCGCAAGGAGGGACGTATGAACAAAATCTTGAGTCTGGGGCGCCAAAGTCACATGATTATCAAAAACAAGGAGATTATGATAACTCGTATTCTTGGGATCATTCAAGATCCATTGCCCGACATCTCCTCAAGGCAGATCAGCTTGGTAAAGAGATAGAAAAAATAGGCGGTAATGATGTTAAGGAGGCACAACGAATTGCAGCTATTAAAGAAGCCGAACAATTATTGAATATTCATTATGAGAATTATTTGTCGGTAACGAAAGTTGGTAAATTTGACGGAATCCCGAAGAGTTACCGCGCATATAATCGAGCAAATGTCGGAAATGGTGATATTGGCGTTACGGCTTCTCTAGGGCAGGAAATTATGTTCTATGAATATATAACAGGCAAGAAGGCATATCATAAAATGCTTAAGCCAATGGCTGATTGGTTAGTAGACAGGCATGATGAATATGGGTCCGGAGGGCTTAGATTAAATCCAAAATCGGAATTTGACAAAGATAAAGTACGTAAATATACAGAGCCGAACGCGATTATTTATGCGTTCTTGTCTAATTATGGGGATTATCTTGGTACGCATAAACAGTCACAAACGTTTGGAGAAATGATTTCATCTTGGTTTGGCGGTAAGGATTTGACATCTTACAGAGATGTCGCGAACGATATTTTGGCTTGGGTTAAGAAAGGTGATATGTGGAATAATGGGTTGCTTCGTGCGGGGACAGATGATCTTGCGCCGTCTGCTGATGCCCAGGGCCGTTGGGTTCTCGCGTTAGGGCCTGAAAGGTTTATGAAGGAATTCGATATGAGCCCAACACAATTCTTGGCGTATTTAAAAAGGGTTGAAAAAGCATTCAGCGTTATTGTGGATTATAGAGGTGAAGAGTATACATTGTTTGATTTAGCTCCTCAGGAAAGAAGAGCACAGAGAAAAGGCGGCATTGATCTTGGGTTCCCAGAGGTTACGGCGGAGATGGTAAATGTTTATCGACAGACAGCAACCTTTTTCTCGAAGAAGGGCATGACCGAGGCAGCTAAATATGCTAAGGATCATGCTGTTTTCTATCGTGATGAATTGATCAGAATGAAAGGCGATGAGCCGAGTTTACCGCAGGCAACTAAGGGCGGGATTTATACAGGGTTTGGCTGGTATACGCCGTTAGGGAAATATGCCTTAGCATCGATTGCGGAATATGACATCAGCGTTATCGCCGGGGATAATCCTTGGACATTGAAGGTTGAGATAGATGATTTGACAACAACCCTTTCTCATATTGAGAAACCAAAGACACCAATAACAAAAGAAGACACTTTGGGTGAGGTTGTCCTCGGAAAACAAGAACGTGAGAAGAAGGAAGAATTAGCTGCCTTGTTGGATGAAAGAGAACGGTTAAGAAGCAAGGCAGCTTTAATCGCAAGGCAAGCAGAGTTAGTACGGAAAAACGCTAAAGACGAATTAACCAAACGGGAAGAAAGTTTATTAAGAAAGAGGGTCATCTTTACGGATGAAGATAAAGTGAAGCTGGCTGGCCTTAATCAACTGTCGGAAGAGTTGGTTTATCTTGATAAGATTAACGGCCAAGAATTTGTTTATATTGATGCGGAAAAAAGAGTTCATCAAGTTATCATGATGTCGTCAGATGAAGAAGTTAAGGAATATAGAGAATTAATTGCAGCCGGTGCTGTCAATGCAAGACGGATGGCAGCTGCCCTGACCGGAAATGAAAGCTTTGCGCAGGATGGAATAATATATGATTTCCGAAATGGTGCGGCGGTTATTACAGGAATCATTAAAGATGGTACCAAGATTATTAGAGACGCACCGATTACGGATCATCAGGGGAACATTATCCGCGATTCTAAGACTGTTAATTATCTTTTAACAAAAGTCACAAGCCTTGAGGCTCGCGATCGCTTTATTGCCAACAATAAAGGATATGCTGATATTCAGGTCACAATGGATGCGGATGGGGATGGGCAAGAAGAAGAGGTTTTGGCAACAATCATCTTCCCAGTTGGTAAATACACATTAGTTGAAAGGGTTAATCCAAACAGCGGTCCGGAAGTCAATGCTTATAACGAAAAAGGTTTATGGAAGTATTCTTTTACGGGTAAGTCAGTTACAGAAAGAATCTATGACGGGAAACAGCTGCTTGACAGAACAGTAACTCATTTTAACCCGAAGGGATTACCAAGTAAACAGATTATGACAAAATCAGACCTGCTTGATCATATTAAAACTGCAAAACAAAGTCAGCCAACAGAAAAGACGTTTGTTGATTGGCAGTACGTTATTAATCCTTTTAATAGAGAAGAAGTTGAATCACTGATGGATGATGATGAAATCGAGAAACACGTGCGATTGGATTATGTTGGAGGAGGGGTTTCTGTTGATACGTATGGTCCCTATGATCTTTATGGCGGGTATATTCATAGATCTGATGATCTTTATATTACAAAACCTGTATATGATGCCAACGGTATCTTCCGTTCCTCGAAGGTTCATGAAAATGATGGGACGACCGAAACTCCGAAACAAGGAAAACTGCGAGTAAAGAATAAGTCCTTAGTTCACCATATAGCCAAAGACCTTGAGATTTATGGATGGAAGACGCCGATAGAACAGACAGATATGGCTCATGACTTAACAAGCCGCATAACATTTGATAATGCTAATGCCGGCCGCAAGATGTCAGAGTTCTACAGAGATAAATTTGCAGGGACCTGTGGCCGTAAATATGATTTTGCAACAAGGGTTATTCCGCTTTACAGTGACAAGTTCTATTATGGGCGCATTCCTTATGCGACTTATATTTATTCTGAAGACACAGGCGAGCATTTAACAACGGTTAAGACACTTTCTTATAACGCTGTAACACGTGAGTTAAAGGCTGAGGAGATTGATCATACGAAGGGTAATAAGAGAACAATATATGTTTGGGATTACCGCTGGAAGAATCCGGTTATGTCCATCAGCACAGATGACGAAGGATATCAATGGGTAACAACCTTTATTTATAACACGGATGAGACTATCGCTGAGATAAAACAAGAAAAAAAGATAGGCCAAAACAGTAAAACGGTTTCTGAGACAGCGTATGCGACTTATGACAGCGCAACCAAGACATGGAGAGACAATGCAACAAGATGGGCAGAATATGATAAGAATAATTATCAGGAGAAAACTGAAACCATCCGCAGTGCCCACGGCAAGCTGATTTATCAAAAGACATTATTTGAGAAAGAGAAAGACAAGGATTACAGCATTGATCGTTTATACGCTCCGATCTATGATCGTAGCGGTCGTGAGGTTTCTGGAAAAGGATACAAATACGCGCCATGGCACAACGAATGGCTACAAGAGTTTGAGTACAGTCCGTACACTTGGCAGGACGGTAAATTACTACGTGCGCGTATAGAGATCTTAAATGGCGGCCGTATTGTTGATGAAGAGATTTCCGCACAAGGATTGCCTAGCGTGGAGGTTGATTTAAGAGAAGAGATTGAGGATGAAGAAAGGGATATCGTTGGAGAAGTTAAGCGCGTAACAAGATATGCCTATAGCGGCAAATACCCGCGCATCGCCGCAGAAGGGGAAACGGTTGTTCAAATTACCATTGGGGATGAAACGGTTGAAGTTCCGTTCACAAAATCAAGAGTTGTTGACTTTCAAGGTGGGATTATTACTTTAAAGTTAACGGATGCGGAGCGCGATAAATTTACATGGTATGAACAGAAGGATGTACATCATCGAAATAGACCGTATATTAGTACAACGTATTTTGCTGAAGATGGGGGTAAGACGATTAGTCGACCTGTATCTGGGAAGATCCTCGAACAGACAACAGTACATGATTACAATGGGCTTCATGTTCCTTATACAAAATCAGATGGGACAAAAGTTACTTTGCCGTTGACCTATTTTGATATCGCGAATACATCACAGGTGCTGAATCGTTTGCGTGATATGGGGACAGATAAGGTGTTGGAGGAAGATAAATATAAGAAATCTCAGGCGATTGCCTATGATTATCTTGAGGGTGTATTAATGGTTGAATTAAAGAATCAGAAATTCAATGATTTAGTTTGGAGAGAAATTAGTAATAAGCATAACCAATTAACGCAGGTGATTAGCGCCATTCAGGAACAATCAAAACAAGGGAAATTTATACCAGATAATATCGTTATTAAGAAATATAATCATCCGATTTTGACCACGAGAAACCTTTCTTCTGAATCAGAGACTTATGTCGGTGTTTATGATAAGGACGAAAGAATTGTTACAGAAGGGAAGCCGCTTGATGCAAGTTGTCTGGTGAACTTTGACGAAACAGAAATCGGCTTGCCAGATAATTCTAAAGATACCAAAGATATCTTTAATAAGGTCTTTGATAAACAAGGAAGAATTAAGGCCGTCGGAAATCAATATTATTATGATAGCGAGGACGTCCTCAAGGATTCTGTTGCTTATCAGGAAGTCCGCAATGCATTAGGGGATGTTCATGAGACGCATTTTGGAAAAGTTGAGGAGGACGGGACCCTCATGAAAGAAAAATCAACATATAGATTTTATGCCTTTAATATTCAAGAATTAGGTTTGGCAGGGGTCGCGAATAAGTCTGTTACAACCTACCATCGCAATGGGAAAGAATCGATCCGTTATTATTCAAACAATACAAAGTTTGATCAAGGAAATGTTTATTATAGTACAAAAGAAGGGCAGGACGCCAAAGAGCTTGTCTTGCCAGCAAATCCGGATGATGTTCATGCGTATTTACATCAACATCTTAAGGCAACAAATAATATTTTCTTTAAATATCCAATAAAGGCGTGGGACGAAATAAGAAGAGGGGATGGTTCTTTAGTTGAGACTCTTGATCAGGCTACGGGCTTTAACGTGTTAGGTTTTGCGAAGAAGGATGCCCGATTTAGAACAGGTTACATTTATCCATCCGAAGGCGACCGACGTTTAGCGGAATCCGCAGAGACGTATACGACGAAGGATAATAGCTTGGTCAAGAAGACGCGATTCACAGGTTATGATGCTGATCTCACGACAGGACACGGTGTCGCCCTTTATGATGTAAATATCGTGGATAGTGAAAAGGCTGAGGCCTCTGAAAGAGGGAAGGTTCTGGAAGCAGTACGGTTAGGTTTTGGAGACAAGGTTTATCAAGATCAGACATCCAGGGAAGGACCGAAGTTGATTCGAACGTATTTTGATTTAGATTTCCCAGAACAGGCGTATATTAAACAGGACCATACATTCACAAAGATTCCGGAGCTTGTCCCGCATCTTAAATTTGTTGTTCAATTAAGTGAAACCGGAAAGATTACCATTGTTGAAATTCCTGTTCAAGAAGGCCTTCTAGAAGATCTGAATAGACTATTCTTAAATTATGGCAAAGGGATATTACCTGTTGAGACTCGATTAAAGAGATCGCTTCTCATGAATGGCAATATTCTCAGAATTGACAATAATCGAGAAAGAAAATATCAGAACAGACAATTCTTGAAAGATTTTGGTGTCGATATTGCGCCGCAAACTAAGGAAGGGTACAACAGAATTATTGGTAATATTGTGGGATCTCATTACAGACAGTTTGTCGAGGAAACCTTACCCAAGGTTAAGGGTGAATTTGATGAGAGTATAAATAATATTGGTAAAGATAAATTGCCCAAGATGACATCTTCTCAGGGAACAATCATATCTGTAATCTTTGCTGTTGCTGTAGTGGTTTCATTATTCGCTATTCCGCGATTGATTTCCTTAATTAAGGCATTGTTTGTTAGAACGCCTGTTGGGGCTGCGAAGAAGTTTGATTCTAAAGTTTATGAAGATGCCTTTAAGTCAATGCAAGTTGTTGTCGATGGGAAGAAAGAAGATCTTGATATTGATGTGACGAAAGAACAACTTGAGAAGGATCTTGATGCAGAAATGAAGGCGGGAACTACAGTGGTATTAGGCGGAAAGGGCAGCCGCGATTATTACTGGCAATTATATACAAGGTTAATACGCACAGTTTATAGGCCATATATTGAAGAGATATTGGAGAAAATAGGCTTCAATCAGGACGCTAAGAAAGAATGGAGTTTTGGAAAGAGCGATATGCCTGTTGAAAAAGAAGCAATTAAAAGATTGGATCTTGAATTGGAGCCGGAGCGTATTCTTAAGAAGTTGAAAGAATTTGGGTATATTGATGATCAAAGTTTGGTCAATAAAGATTTTAAAGAATTGAATGATGATTTCAAACAGTCCTTCCCTATCCTTGAAGAAAAGAAGTTGGCTCAGATTGAAGCCTTGTTACGAAGCTTGCGTGGGTTTATTCCATTTAAAAGAAAAGATACCTTTATTTGGCATAAAGATGTTGATGTCTTTGATTATATAACAGGGTATATGCTTTATAATTTGATTGATCGAAATATAAATAAGTTTGAATCTCAATATATTGAAGAAAAATTAGGTGTTGCGAGTGAAGAGGGGCGTTATTCAGAAGATGGGATTTATATTAAGGTTGAACGGCCGCGTAAATACAAGAAAGATAGTACAGGTAAAAAGTGGGATGGTTGGATTGAGGTTCCGTTGAGGAAGGTGACAGAAGACCTGATCTTTAAGTTTGTTATAGGAAGTTATGCGAATAATGTTGAGTTCGCAGAATATATGCGTGATTTATCAAAGACCTACAGAGAAGAGGATAGAGAAGATGAGATTATTGAAGAGATTACAACAACAGCCATGGCTTTGAGTGAGATTATGAAGACAGAAATGGGTAAAGTTCATCAACCCCTTGTTTCTCGAGGACCGGAGCAGGCAAGGGAGACATTGAATTCTGAGGCATTTAGTATGTTGTTTAAGGGCTCTAAGATAGTAAAGAATGTAGACGGGAAAGATGTCGAAACATATCAGAATCCCCTTAAGGCTATTGGGCTTACGTTTGCTAAATTGAATGAAATCTTAAAGGGTGATTTGAATGATAAAGGTTTATTGTTGGATCAGGTAAGGAACTTGTTGAAGGATCCTGAGTTTTCATTTGACAATTTTGATTCTCAGAAACATGTTCCTTTTAAAGTTCTTTGGGCTATTTTAATAGCTGTTGAAAAAGAGAGTTCAGAGAGACGTCAATATATTGGCCAAACGATTTACAGTCAATATATTTCTCCTTTTGTTAAGCCACTTAAAGAGGAGACACAAAAAGGACATTATTATCAATATCCAGGGCAACATTTTAATGTTCTTAACTTTATTAGGGTTTTGACTGAATGGACGGTAAAGAAGACATCTGTTTTCTCTTATGTTCTTGCGATCAGTGGAATTTTATTCTTGGGGATCTTGCCGGATGTTCATTTAACGCCGCTTGCGGTTGTCTTTGGAAGCACACCATTTGCTTTAGGATTGATCTTATGGTTATTAAAATATGCGACAGGCGGAGAAGAAGGGAGATTTGTCAAGTATCTTAGAGCTCAATTAGACGGAAGCAAATTAGGCCTCATAGACTTTGCTGTTGAACAGGTTTATATGTTTAGCCAAGATTCAGAATATAACGCATCGTATGAGTTTGCTAATGAAAAGGGTAAAGAGACGATGCGAAAGTATATGCCATTCTTTACGAAGTTTGTGCGGCCATTGCCAAAGCCACGAGAAATTATTTTAGCTGTTTCAGTAGTCATGGCAGGCCTTTTCTTAAGCAACGTCCTCTCGTTATATTTGATGCCGAAGCTTGTCTTTATGGCATTCATGGTCTTTATTGTGCCGTTCTTTGTTCAGAGGGTCATTGAAGTCATCGTCAAAGACACAGAACGGCCGGATAAATATATGATTTCTTATCCTGCATATCTCTGGGCCGTTTTCTTCGGGTTAACATTTATCTTCGGTCTTCCGTATCTGCAGGAAGTTCAGTTGGCGTATTCGTTGTTTGAACAAGCATTTTATTATTATCTTGCGGGAAGCATTACAGTTGTGGCAGGGGTCTTGTTCCCGAAAGTGACAACATATTTGATTGGCAAGCCAAATGTTATTAAGAAAGTCTGGGAACGGCAACTTCGTTATATGGTCCGCTATAATGGACATGTGAAGCATACCATGCGAAAAGTGTTTGGCATTGGTGGCGCAAGATGGTATTCACCAGCAAGAATATTAAGTGCTGTTATTATTGTCGGCCTTGTTGTTGCGAGTATCAAACTATATACGATCGGTGCTGTTGTTTGGACCGCTGTAGCATTGCTTGGCTTGTGGATTTATGTCCTTAGCTGGGTTAACCTGGAAATGCAAATTTCTGTCTTGAGCAAACGTTTTGGCCTCCACAATTTCAGCTGGGTTAAGATGCCGAAGAATATTCAGGAGAGGATGACTAGGGGGGTTGTGATGAAGCTTCTTGATTCCGCTCGTGAAGATGGGCATCTTACGAAAAAACAAATGGATGCTATTTTGGCGGGTAAAGACGCTGGGATAACATTTGTTGATGCATGGGAAAGATTAAAAGAAATTTCTAATCGATTCTATGATTTTGACATTGAAAGTGCCGTATTTAAGGGTGGCATTGTTTGGGAAGATATGCAGCGGATCACAATGCGTGAGGCAACATTTAATGATCCGATTGTTTGGATGACGTTTGAGGAGGGAAGAAAGAGTATAGATATCCCTGACGTTATAAAAGTTAATGAAATAGTTAATGAAGAAGTTCCTCTTTCTGATGAAGAAGCAAGATTATGGGACAACTTTTATCATTATGATGAAAGTAAGCGGTTTTGGGTTCGTAAAAAAGGTCGATATATGACTAAAGAAGACAAGAGCCAGTTGTTAAAGATTTTTGCGAAAAATAAAGGAATTCTGGCATTAAAGAAGATTGAACGAGGGAATTTAGATGAAGGAGCGGTAAATCCTTTTGAGGGTGCTGTTTATCCGAATGAGTTTAATAATTTGATTACACGCACAGCTGGAACGCAGTGGCGTAATATGCTGCATAATATGTTTGATGAACAAGAAATAGAGTGGATTTTGTCAGATAAACTGATTGATCATTTGGATAGTTTATCTGAAAAACAACGAGATATTCTGATGCAGCAGATTATTACTAAAGCGAGCAAAGAGGCATTGTCTCGATTATTGGAAGAAAAGTTTGAGGATGAAGTCCATACTGAAGAAACAATGCAAATGTTAAAAGACATGGGAATAACAGATGAGAATGTGAAGATGTTCAATATGGAGCATATTCAACACAAGATGATGCGTATTCTCAACGAATATAATCCAACAGGGTTAAGGATTTGGGAACAGGGCAAAGCCGCATTTGATTTAGGATTTAGGCATTTGGTTGAGTCGACATTCCTTGCTGACGAAAATGAGGCTGAGAGATACTTTGATATGAAAGAAAAATTCTTTGAGAGTGGGAAAGGGAAGCGACAATTGATGAAGAAGGTGTTAAGGGCTCTAGAGGGCGTTTCTGATTATGATTTGAAAGAGAGGCTCTTCCGAAGCTATGAACATTTCTTGTCTCTGGCATACTTAAACCCTGCAGAAAGAGCAGTTGTTTTAAATGGTGACTTGACGGATGAGGAAAAGGTGTTAAGGGCTCTAGAGGGCGTTTCTGATTATGATTGGAAAGAGATGCTCTTCCGAAGCCATGAACATTTCTTGTCTCTGGCATACTTAAACCCTGCAGAAAGAGCAGTTGTTTTAAATGGTGACTTGACGGATGAGGAAAAAGAGTTCCTTAAGATTGATGAACACTTGCGGTGGCGAATTAAAGAAAAAGCAGAGTTTCTGGTAATCCGGGCAGGGTTTGGTGGTAATGCAGCAAAGGCTGAGGAATATTTTTTCCGTCCGGAAAATCAATTTTACTTTGATAAAGTAACGGCGGGGAATAATTTTACTCAAACAGGTGGCCCGACGAATTTGGTTGTGGAATGGTTGTTAAATATTCGTGGTGGTTTGATTACAGTTTTCTCACGATATCGTTCCCCAGCAAGTTTCCGTATTGACGGGATTGCGGAAATGCGACCAGAGGCAGGGTTCTTTATGCCAGCTTTAGCTGCACGTATCAGTCAGCCTAACGTAGCGTCAATTACCTTCCCTCAATATGCGGCAGATGCGAGAGGAAGCAATGTTGCGGGAAGTGAAAATATTGCATCCATAGGGTGGACTCAGGTTTCTCAGGTCTGGGCGGATGAGGTTGGAACATTGTTGGAATATGGTAAGTTTGTGGCCAAGGAAGAATACGAAGGATTAATTACATCTTCATTAGAGCGTGCGGCTGAAGATGCTGTGGGCGGTCAGGCTAAAGTTGAAGATGGTGGAGATATTGAGTATGACTTCCTTTATAAAGGTGGGGAAGGACGAGCGTTAGGATTTATTCCTGCTCGTACACCGAATGAAAAATATTCGTTGGATTATCTGGAAATGTTGCAAGATTATTATGGGAACAAATTCTTTAAGAATAAAAATGTTCTTGTAACAGATAAATTAACGCAGGTTGTCTTGTTGCTTATGTTCTACGGGATGAAGCCGTTTGTCTTTGTTAACTTCTTGTTGCACATGATATCCATTGTTATCTTGGGGATTGATTTTTATGCGGCTTATCCGTTTATGATGTTGTTTGTTGGGTATATGTTCCTCTTCTCACAATCTATCAACACAGGTCTTATTGCCTTGATGAATCGGGTTCATGGGTTCCATAAAGGGTTCGGGATGTGGTTATACAGGACGCTTTATAAGCCAGGCGCATTATGGCATTTTATGGCGTATGTTATTCGATATGTGGTTGTCCAGGTTCAATTCTCTGTGACAGGAAAATCTGACTTTGTTCCAACTGTTCGGGCTCCAGCAACAAACGGATTAGATAAGCTAACTAATTATCGGGCGAACGAAGCCTCTATTCGTATCGGGGGTGGGTTGTTGTTGGCGTATCTCTTGATTGGTCCATTTATTCCTACAGGTTTATTTGTTTTTGAACTCTTGTGGATGTCTTTGGCGGTTGCTATGTTGGTCTATCCTTATTTATCTGATCCACGACCAAGTTATGATACGCCACGAACACAATATGTTGCTCCAACAATAGGTGTTATTTCTATGGTCACGGCAGGATTGGTGTCAGGGCAAGGTATCTTCTTTATCTTGGCAGGGATATATTTTACTTCACAGGTAATTGCTAATTTGAATCATGACAAGTATCAGGCTGGTCGAAATGCACAGGCTGCAGGGGATGTTATCTTTTCTATTCTCTTTATGATATTCATTAGTTATCAGCATTTTGCGATTATCCCAATATTTTTCTGGATGGTTCTTGATCCGAACTTCAAGTCGTTTGCTAAATATGTGGGTGTTCCGACAGTGTGGGCGTTCTTTAAAGGGAACTTAGATAATATTGTTGATTATTATAAAGTTATTGTCCCAGTCGTGGGCGTACTTGTTGCGGCTTATTGGTTTGGGTATCTTTGGATTGTGCCATGGGCTGTGATGATACCGATGGGTATTTGGATTGTTAAACGCAGCGTCGATTATAAATTGTATATAAGTATACGCAATAAATTAATGCGAGAATTTGAGGATAAGAAAGTCAAAGCGGGAACTTTTGATCAGGTAGCCAAGCAAATAGGAGTAAATTATGATAATGAGAAAATTAAAGACGGACCATGTTACCGAGACGTAAAGAAAAAAGCAATTAATTATATGAGGAAGATTGTTCGACGCGCGTTTGCTAATGCGATGATCGCGATGAAAATTCAGAGAAAGATAACATATCCGTTATTGAGAGCTGAGACAATCTTTACGACTCCAGAAACGAATTTAAGCAATGGGTCACAAGTTGATAAATATGTTAAGAAATACCTGCCAGAAGGGGTAACGGTTTCTGTGATGAGGAACTTTATTAATACACATCCTGCAGAATTTAAAGAGTTTATTACCAGTATAGCGAAACAGATGGGATTGAGCCGTAAAGCTGTAAGATTGTTGAGCGACTCTACGTTCCCGATCTATGATGAAGGTGATGCGGCAAAGAGAAAAGAAATATTTAAAAAGACGACAGCCCAAAGAGTTGGGGTCGTAAGAAGAAAAGAGATACAAGTCTCCGTCGATGATTTTATACAGAAATTGGCTAAAGAAGTTGATGTAGATAAACGTCAAATTAAGAACGCATATGTCCCAGGCGATGCGGGCGAGATTTATACATTCTTAGAAAATCAATTAGTCGCGTGGGCAAACAGAAGATTGTTTGATGTTGTACCACAAAAGGCGGCAGGAAAGCCTTATATGAAAAGACATCAAACACAAGACTCCTCTTCAGGCACCACCTTCTCTTCACCTGTCGCAACAGCTGACAACAACAGTTCCTCCTCCCCGGTCACAAAAGCCGACGCCCAGACATCCTCCCTAATCCGCGTGGTGTGGGCGGGGGAGAAGGTGTCGGATGATTTTATGAAGGCTCTGATCCCTGATTATGAAGTTACGATGGCAGCGATATCAAAACCGGTTTACGCTGCAGATAAGAAAGCCTTAACATTCCAGTACAGCGATGGTTATTCGGCGGCCACACAATACTATCCAGAAAATGCGATCTTCGTTAATAGAGGATGGGTGGTTGTTATGCCAAAGACAGGTAAGCCGGTCAATATCGTTTCTATCGGCGCTAATTCAACGTTTCAAATGGTTGTGGCGATCAGCGGATATGTTTGGAATACAGGCGAGAAGGTAGCAGCGGTTATTAAGAGAACACAGCCGGAACAAAGCTTTGACGCCCTTGTTCGCGAAGCCTTCCATGTGTTTGAGCAGTTTGGCGTGACGGTTACAGGTTTCGATTATGAAGGTCAGGCCGATATGGTAGCACGCAATGTGGATGGTTTAAATTATGAACAAATTATCCATATGATCGTTAATGAGGTTAGAGAAGTTACACTCTCCTGCACAGCGCACCAGTGGGATCTCCTCTATAATACAGCCGCACAGCAGTTAACACGAGGCATGTACAGACCGTTAGAGTCGGTGACAGCGATTGTGGAAGTGCAAGAAACAGATGACGTTAATTTCGAAGAAGCCTCTGTGTATGCGAAAGACGGTAAGACACAGTACCGCGAAGCATCTTCTTCTCCGGTCTTTGAACAGGTTACGCCGATTATCAAGGCGTTGTTTGAGGCTAAGGCTGGATATGAAGAGCAGGATATTTATAAAGACAGCTTCGAATCTTGGGGAAAAAGAAATGTTGCTGTTACGGCTTCTGGTGAAAATATTAATGCGATGGCACTGACATTAATGGCTCATGCGATTTTACGTCAGGTACAGAATGAATTTGGTTCTGAATTTGTTGTAGACGGAAGCCTTCTCGGAAGTGTCCAAATGGGTGAGGCAGGGGTTGCTTCTGATATTGATATGCATGTTGTCTTTAGAAATATACCACAACTTTTGAACGAAGCTGATCAGGTGCGTAATCGTTTTTACGAATTAGAGCAAGTTCTTATGAGTGAGTTACGCGCCAATAGAGTTGGCCAAGATAATATCGCGAGAGATAGGCTTCTTCATGCAATGGCTGTTATAACAGATGGCCCAGGAAACCGTAATTTGATAGCGACAACTCAGAGACGTATTGTACGTTGGTTGTCACATGATCAGCGGCCAGTTGTTCAGGCACTTCTTCACGAATATTTAGAAGAGGCATTTGATTCTTCAGAACAAACATTAGTGGAATTTCGTTCACAATCCGGTGTTGAAGAAGGGATGCTGTTCAGCTTGCGGGCACCGCCGGAAGGTATCAGCGAAATTGTTCTCACCGGCGATTTCACTAATTGGGTACAAAACGAAAATGACGGTGCTTTAACACTTACACATATCCGCGATGATTTATGGGCTGTTGTTGTGCCAGCCAACATCGTACCTGCCAGAAATAATCCATACGAATTCAAGTTCATTATCTGTTACGAGAACGGCCACACAGAATGGGTCAACGGTCCTTACGCCAAGTCTTATTCAGATGTTAACCGTAATTCCTTGATCGTTGTGACAGGCGAAGAGGTTTATTTTTCCAGAGCCAAAGCAGAAGAAGCGTTAAAGGCAGATAAAACTTCTTCACCGGTTGAAGGTTCAAAAGCTGAAGAAAAATTAGAAGGCGTTAAGATTATGGATATTTATATTAACTTCCTTTATGAAGGATACGGAGACATCACAGCGGCAGTATTGTTGGCGCAGGCCTTGGCTTCAAGATTCCCAGAAAAAGAGATCCGTTTGGTTGTTATTAAAGATGAAGATAACTATAGAAAACTTCAAGCAATTTATCCTGGCATTGATGAGAACGTTAAAATTAATAAGATTGGTAATATCGTGGTTGTTGACGCAATGGATCAAAATATTGAATTAGGCCTTGAGCCAGCTGATATTGGGATTTCGGTATCAGGGTCTTCAGATTGGTTGCGTAATTATCCAATGCCGAAGATTCCGGTTGTTCTTACCGAAGAAGACCAAATGGCAACAGAGCCTAATCCTAATGAAGACCAGACTTTTGCTTGGATGGCTAAGATCATTGAGGCAGGGTTTGGACAAGAACGGTTGGGCGCCAACTTGCCTGAGAATCTTTATGATACGCGCGAAGAGATGTTAGAGCTGACAGCAGAAGATCGCGTTGTGAAGAAGCAGGAAATTATTTCACTCTTAGCTGCCCAAGGCCGATCGGTTGAAAATATGCAGGCAGCGCGCACATGGGGATTTGCATATTTTAATAAAGTTGAGACGTTGAATAGTTATTTAGAAAATATTTTCAAAGGGCGGGAAAATGAAAGTGTTGACGTATTGTTCGTTTATGATCCAAAGAATGTTGCAGGGGAAGATGTGTTTGTCGATAAGATTGACGAAAGAATTGCTGTTTACGGAGTAGGAGGGGAAATAATTGCAGGAAAAGAAGGCAAGTCATCTGTCAAAATGCATCTTATCGCTCCACAAGAAGGACAGGTCTTCCAGAAAATAGAAAAGTCTGCAGATCTCCCTGTTGGGGTTAGAGGGATGTACACGCTTCTTGATGCGATTGTTATGGGAATCCCGTTTGTTTATGAGGTTTATAAATGGAAGAAAGAGATGTTCGAAGGCTTGTTAAGTATTCTTAACGCGGATGCACAATTAGAAGATGTTGCAAAAGCATTAGAAGATTTTAGTAAAGGGTTAGCAACAGAGACAACAGTTGGCATCTTTGCTGCTCCAGAGAAGCACAAAGAAAACTACAAAAAATTCTCTGATGTAATTATTAATAATTATAACCTCTATGACAACCTGGTTGATGTTTTGGATGGAGAATGGAAAGATCATCTGGAAAAAGAGAAATTATCTTCTTCCCCAATCCAGCCCGTGTATGCATTACAAACTACAGGGAAAGATATTGTCGCGGTGCCGGGCCGGGTCGTGGTCGACATGAACGTTGTTGCTATCGATAGGCAAGCAGCTTCTGTTGAGTCAGTTGTTAATCTGTTCTTGGAGAATTATGTGGCTGGCAGCTCGTTGTTTAACTTCTTGTTGGAGCTTATCGAAAGATTTTTAGCCGCCTTGAAGAAGGTTTTAGGCCACATGATCGCCATTGATCAGTATTTACAACAAATCGTAGCACAAAAAAGAATGGTTCATTTTATTGATTATGTGAAACCAGGCATGACAGCTGTTGAGGAGTCAACGCTTCGCTTAATTGATATCGACCAAGTCCAAAAGGTTAACAGACGTAACACTGTTGGTTCAACATTCGCAGCATCCAGCTCACCTGTTGTGGATATCACAGATCAGGCTTGGAGAGATTATTATCGTATGAGAGTGATTAAAGAAGATGTTGACGTGATCAAAGAAATCTTTACTAACGCGGCACAGGAAGAAAGTCTTGAAGGATTGTGGAATGCGTTTATTAAGGAACTAGAGCAGGATAAAGAGGCTGCGGTGGTTATTGGAGTAGCGCCGAAGACAGAGGCCACAGATCAGAAGGTAGAAGAAAGAACAGATAGTATTAAGAAATTAACACAAGAGTTTAACCAGGAAATTATTTCTAGTTCTCGACCAGCTGATGTGATCAGAAAATGGGCTGATAGTGGAAAGCTTTGGGAGGTTATCCCAGAGCTTAAAGCGCTGTGTTTTTATAATGGCACAACTAATCCGCGACTGGGAGCGATAAGCGCGTGGGCGCATACGCAAATGGTCTTGGATGCCGTTCAGTTTATTGCGGTCAATGACAGGGATGGATTTAATAATGATGCGATTGAGAATATTATAAAAGAACATTTTTCAGCAATCCACCGTGATTATGTCAAGGTAACAAACACCCCAAGCAAAAAGCTTGTTTTCTGGCTGAACGCGCTACTGCATGACATCGGCAAGGCCAAGGCTTCCGGCGCGCAGCATTTGATTTATAGCGTTGAGATGGCTGCCCATATTATGCCGCGCCTTATCCCAGATATTTCTCAACAAGAGATTCATGAAAGTAAGGCGTTGCTTTTGAACCATGCTGCTATAGGGGTTGCTCTTAAGGGTGAGGTTGACCCTGCTTCTATTCAGGGTGTTGACTTAGCAGCGTTGCGGGTCTTGAACCTTGCGGATATTCGAGGTGTTCGAAAAGAAGGGTTCTTGCGTAATAGTGTTGTTGAATTTGCCAATACATTTATTACAAAAGAAGGGTTGGCCCAGCTTAGCAAGAAGTGGGATACAGATAGAATCTATCGATTGTTAAGTGATTATGAAGGTAATCCGGATGTGGAGAGAGACGCAAAAGCACAAAGGGTTATACAGAAAATTGAAAGTATTTATGCTAAATATCCTTCTAAAGCTAAAGCGCTTAAAGATTTCTTGAAAACGTCTAATGTCTATTGTTATTACTTTATTGATAAGCTAGAGGATGAGGCAATTGTCAAGTTCTGGACAATATTGTTTAAATTATCAAAAATAACAGGAATGAGAGAGTTTGATGTTAATGCTCGAGGGAAAGATCAAGAAGTTAATACTGCCTGGAAAGATGTTAGTGTGGACGAGATCATGTCAGCCGACATGAACCGCTATAAAGAATCTTTAGAGCAAGGGACGGTTGTTGAAATATGGGGTGTACCATTTAAATTGAGTGAACACCATTGGGTTATTTTGGATTCGGAAAGAATGCCAACAGTTTCATCACCGGTGAAAGCACATCCTAAAGGGGTAATAAAAAATAGCGAGATCGCAAAATTTCAGGCTGTTGGGCAGTGGGTCGGAGAGAACTTTGATAGTCAGACGTCCTCACCTATTATTAAGCAACTCAACCATGCCTTTAAGGGCATGGTTGCTGCGGTGGGCATGGAATTCGGGCCGATCGTTAAAGTCGGCGGGGCAGGCGATGTGATGTATGAATTGTTTAAAGTCATTGCAGCGCAGGGGAATGACGTGACACTGATCATTCCTTATTTTAAATCTTTGGTAGATAAAATTTTAGATGAATATACGGTTGAAGATGTTGAAGGGTTTGTAGGTGAACTTGTTTTTACACGCAGGGCAAAAGAACGTGTGACCGCCAAGAAGATTACGAAAGACGGCATGACAGTTTATATGTTAGAGGCACAAAGTTCAGACCTCTTTGTGAAACCATATACCGGCAAAGAAGCAGAGTTCTATGAATCCATCATTTTGTCTCGCGGGGCGCTAGACTTGTTGCAATTCTTAGGAACGAAACCGGATGTCATTCATGCGCACGATCATCATACCGCGCTTGTTCCGACATATATGCGTACTCTTTATCAAGATAAGTTCGCGCAAAGCGGCAGCGCCTTTACGATCCACAATATCGGATATCAGGGCGAGTATCCGGTGGAATGGTTAAACGAAACAGGGTTGTCTGAAACTGACAAAATAAGAAACTTGATTATTAAGAACGGGCAGCTCAACTTTATGGCCACTGTGCCAGGGATTATTCAGTATGGTCAAGGGCTGGGTCATTATATTAATACGGTAAGCGATACATATGCACGTGAGATTTCGTATACAGAGTTTGAGGTTGACCGGCTCTTAAAAATAGCTGGCGAGCGTTTCGGCGGGATCTTAAACGGTATTGACTTTAGTGTGTGGAATCCGGCGACCGATTCTAAGATTGTGGTGAATTATAGCATTGATGACGGGATCGGGAGTGTTAAGAAAGCCCGTTCTGTCAATAAGATGCTTTTACAGGAAGTGTTATCACGGCACGGCGATGTAACAACCCTAGGAGTTAAGGATTCAAGCAAGAAGCACGGATTCTTAAACGTTGCGACAGGCCGGTTCTTGCTTGGCGTGGTATCCCGTGTGGCGAGCCAGAAACAGTTAGATATTTTAGCGCAGATGATTCAAGAAATGTATGAAGGCAAGCGCGCAGCGTTGAGTATGGACATTGTTATTTTGGGGACCGGTGAAACAGATGAAGAAAAGAGTTTGGAAGAAGAGTTTGCGCGGTTAGCGTCTGATCCGCGAAAAGAAGAATTGGGGATTTCAATAGCTTATGTGCAGGCTTATTCAGCGAAGTTAGCTAGCATGATTTATGCTGGCGCAGACGGGTTGCTCATTCCTTCGGATTATGAACCGAGCGGGTTAACGCAAATGCATGCGATGCGGTATGGTGCCGTACCGATCGTAAGGTTGACCGGTGGTTTAGCAGATACGGTGTTTGAAGGAGGGGACAATTGGACAGGTTTTGTGTTTGAAGGTGTTTCCCGTGCACTTATTCATCCGGATGAAGATGCGAATCGTAAAGGGATTAATGCGGATCAAGGGTATGCGGCGATAGAGAGAGCCATTCGTATCTATGAGAACGATCCTGATCTGTGGCACCAAATTGTTGCAAATGGCATGAGACAGGATAATGACTGGAGCCGCAGTTTGATTCACTACTTAAATGTTTATCAGGGACTCTATGAAGAACTTAATAAAGACAAGATTACACAAGGAACTTTGTCTTCAGCTGTTTCTTCTCCGGTTAAGGAGCCGCAAGAGAAAGTTATTTATGAAGAAGGCCATATTAATGGAACCCTTGAGTATAAAGTTGAAGTAAATCATGCGCGAGGGAAAGTCAAAGTGTCGTTAGCGTCTCCGGGTGGAGGAGTTTCGAACTCATTGGAGGTGAGCAAGCGAAAAAATCTGGATTTGGTAGATTCGTTAATTCAGAAGATGGCCAATGATAAGACATTGATCCCGGCACGTGTTGGACTCGCGATCGCATTAGCGCATATGAATGATGAACGCGCGATATCTATTTTAAGAATACACTTGGGGTATCGTTCGGTTACGCCACCGATAACTGGTTTTGAAGAATATAACTCAGAAAATGGAAACGTCAATTCTTTGGAATATCATCCTTGGCGAAAAACACCTTGGGAAGAAAAGAGGAATTCAAACAGAGAATTAACAACAAGCCTAGGCCAAATTTCATGGGAAGTTGGAAGCGTTGCTGCTTGGGCGTTAGGTAAGATATTGGACGAGAGCAAGGTGGATCGTTTAAAAATGCCTATATATCCGGACAATTGGGAGGCGCGAAAGTTTGCGGTAGAGGCGTTAGGATATATTGGAGGAGACAAGGCAGTTGCCTTATTGGTTGAGGCCTTAAAAGATCCTGTCTGGGTCGTTCGTAGAGAGGCTGTTTTATCTTTGAAGACGATTAAAACGTTGTTGTATTTTGATCAGGTATTAGAAGACGAGCATCCGGAAGTACGTCAAGCAGCGAAGGAGGCATTAGGCATAGCCGGTGAAGAGAGGGAAAATACATATAAGACACCATCGAAAAAGATAGAATCCTCTTCTTCGCAAATCCAGAACATTGATAAAGGTACAAATATTTCCAGCTCACCGATCTTGTATGGAGAAATAGTGCGTAGAATCAACAGCCTGTTAGCCAAGAAAGGGTGGGCGCAGGGCCTTGCTATTGTTGAAGAAATCCCGTCTGTGTTAACGCAAATTCAGGAATTGAGAATTCGGCATGACAGGTTAGTTGATGAGTTGCAATCTCGAACTCAGATGATACCGTCTATTGAGGATGAAATATCTTTAGAGATTTTTGATAGGATTATTGCCGAGATGAAAGAGGCGACAGATGGATTGGAAATAGCCGGGCTGGAAGGGGAAGATATACAAGAGATTATGGTTATTTTAAGAGGGGCTTTGGATAAGAAGTTTACCGTATTTTTAAGTGATATACGATTTTCTATAAACATCAGGGGTATTTCTCAATCGTTGAGTAAAGAGCAGATTAAACAGCCAGAGGTTCAGGCTGTGATTGAAAAGATACACGGAATCGACGCTGATATAAGAACGTTCATTCAATATTTAATGGTGTTGGCCGGAAACGGGAATGATTTTTCTAAAGATATTTCACTTAAGAAGAATATCGAAAGGTTTGTTGATTTTGTTAATCAATCTGCCGGGGGGGCAGGGTTGCAGTTGGTTTTTGAAGGAGAAGCGGATGCTCAATTGGCTGTCGCAAAAGTTTATGAACTTGGAAATGCTTTTAGCGATGTATTAAGAAATTCATATCAGGCTTATGTGGAGCAAGGGGCGCCGCAAGAAGACAGAAAGATTTTTGTGGAGCTGTTATCTCTGGGTGAGAATATCAGTATTCGTATGCGCGATTATGCCGGCGGGATCCCGGAAGAAGTAGAGGCAGATGCGTACTTGGCAGGATATTCCACAAAGGAACTTTCCGACAAAGAAGGCACGCTGCGTCATGGGTTAGGGCTAGGGATGCATAATATTAAATTGATTGCGCAACTCCACGGCGGCACGGTTGATGTTAAGAATTTTGAAGATGCTCAGGGCAAAGGGTTGGAAGTGACTTTCATTCTGCCGAAAGATATGTTAGCTGTGGGCGATAAGAACCCAGGCGTGCGCCACGAAGAATTTTCCAGCCCAATTCATCCATCAATAGATGGATTGAGTTCTGGTGATGAAAGCAAGGCCTCTTCACCGATTAGGAAACAGAATGGCAGACAAAATAGTTATAACAATGGAAATAATAATGGAAACACTCTTAGTTGGAACAGAAAGATGGTTAATGAGATCGCTCGTCAACGAGGGCGTATATATGCCGCGGTAGATAAGATACCGGACGGACAGGATATTGTAGAGATCCTTGATCGTTTGGAAGCATATTACTTATCACGGCCGGAAATGCTTGAAGCATATCTTGGATATCTTGATGAGGCAGAATGGTTAGCTAAAGAAAAAGCAGCTGCATTTAAAAGAGATATTAGGAGTCTAGAAGAAAAAACAAATGGCTCCTCTTCGCCGATAGATGAAAATTCTGTTGATGAAGATAATATCGGAGAGCTTTTGCATGAGTTGAAGACACCGAGTTTGATGTCAGCTGCTTTGATTAGCAGAGGGTTAAGAAAATTATTTATTGGTAAACCGGAATCTTTAAAAGGCCTGGCAGAACTATTCGGGAAATATGACACAACGATTCAAGATTATTATGCTGACAGAAGCAATCTTCGGGCAAAAGCAGATGAAAACATCGAGGCCTGGAAAGAAAATGTTTTACTTGCATCACAGCTCGAAGAAGAAGCTCGAATGAAAGAGCGCGACATATTGTCAGATTTGCTTGTTTTCTTTAAGGACAATTTAAAGAATCTCGTTGCTCTTCTTGAAGAAGGAACGACGGATTGGACAAAGATTCATCCGCTTGTCGAGAATGATGCCGCAAAAGTAGATGCTTACCTGAAGGCTCTTGAAGAAGGAAAAGCTGTTGCAGAAGAAGACATGAAGTCTTTAGAGGCACAGTTTGGTGAGGCCCTTTCTTCAGAAGAAGAGATGCAAAAAGTATTGCGAAAGCTCAACGGGTCTATAACTGATTTTGATGAAATAGAAAAGGTTGTTGTTGCGGAAGATCTAAGAATTAAAAAAGAGCAAGAAGATAAAGGCGCGGCATCTTCTTCAAAGGATACGAGTTCTCCTGCCAGTTCACCGGTTAAGAAAAAGGAAAATGTTGTCAAAATTACCTCAGAGTTTATGGCCAGTATGTCTGAGAAGTATAGGGATGTGCCTGTTATTGCGGGACGATTTTATGATGTTTCTTTGGTTATAAAAGAGGCAGCGCTTGAAAAGTCTTCTATAGATATAAAAGAAGATCGACGAGAATTTTCTTTAGACTTGATTACCCTGGCTGCAAAGTTCGCGGACATTAAAGAGGCTGAAGAGAACATGGTTGAATTTGTTGTTTGGGAGATATTGCAGCAAGAGACAGAGGAAGCAGAAAAAGATGCTGCAGTTAAGAAATTGCTCTCGATAGTGCCTTATAGAATTAAGGATATAAGCAACTTCCTGCCTAGTGAATATCCGTGGGTTTATAGGAAAGATCCTGTTCTAAGTTATTTCGACATAATATTTGACCGTCCAGTAAACTCTGTAATTGCTGAAGCTATCCTGGATCCGAATAATGAAGGATATTACGCGTATGAAATTGAGAAGCCGCAATCTGACGGTACAAAGATAAAAGAAGAAATTCCGGTAAAGGCAGAGATTGGCCAATTAAAGGTGGTTAAGTTATATAAAGAAGCAGGTGACATTTATTATGCTCAAGAAAACGGCAATGGGGTTTATGCCAACGGCGCGTCAACACGGATTGACAGGTTCTTCACGCGTTCTCAAAATACACGGATTAAGATGACAATTCATGCTCGGCAGCCCGGCAAATTTATATTCGCTCCGTTCATTAATATTAAAGGAGAGGCATTAGATTACGGGCAATATGTTACGAAAGACGCGTCGGAGAATGGCGTTGTGCAAATTAAAGTTGATCTTAAGGGAGAATCAAGAGAGCAATGGATGAGCGGTAAAAAGGACCGCTACCTGCATCCTGAGGTGGGAGAAGAAGAACGAAGAGAAATTTTGCGGGAAGTTGTTTCCTATTCTCTGAAATCTCAGGAGGACAAGAGAGAAGAAGAACTTGCCAAAAAACAGACAAGGGATATCCTGGAATCCTTTATTTATCACCGCTACAGGAGAGTGCGGTTGATGTTTTTAAATGATATGGCATGCATTTGGGATAAGGATATGGGGACAGCGATACATAATATTCCGGAAATATTAAATCTTCTTTACCCTATGTGGAGAGATCGTTCAAAAGAAATTCAGGCCAGGGCAGGGGAAGTAATTGGGCAGCTAGTCGTACGTAAAGAAAGTTGGGATATCCGTCATGGTGTCAGGAATATTAGTATAACTTTTGGAGGCGTAATTCGTAATGGGGTTAAAAAATTAAAGAAGAAACAGCAAGGTAATCAGGAAGAAACAGTATTTTCCGGTTTTGGCATTTTAGGTGAAATGACCGATTTTGTTGACAAGATGGAAAAAGATCTTGAGGAAATTATTGCCCGGTATAAGACGGACGCTGTTTATAGTTTAACTGAAAAAACTATGTTAAAAGAACAGCTATACCGTGAAACAGCAGAGTCGATGCTTCCAACCTTTAAGGCTGTAAAAAGTTTGTATGTTAAATTGAAGCAGCTTGAAGATGTGGATAAATTGTTTAATCAAGAAATTCAGGGGACTACTATTGGTGAGGCCCTGGAATCCCGAATATCAAAGATTGACCGGTTATTTAATGATATGGGTTCGTATAAAGGGATAGGGGACCTTGAGAATATTGAATCTTTAAAAGGTTTGGCAGAAGATCTTTTGCGTACTACTGGCCAGGAGGAAATCTTGCTTGGACTGCAAAACGCGCTGGAATTTGTTATGGGAATTTCCAGCCTTAGTGTTTATGTTGTTCAAGAAAAAGAGGACGCGTTGCGGATAAAGAATGTTATGCGCCAGCAAGAAGGAAGATCCTTGTGGCCGCAATGGGCTCCGATGACTAACACAGAAATTTTATGGCAGATTGAGCGTTTGATGAATTTTGATCAATTAACCAAAGACGGGGTGTTGCCCGAAGGTTCTCAGAACTGGTGGGATTATTATAAAGTAAGGATATCTAAACAATACAGCCCTGATAAGCCATTAGGCCCTGAAAACCGTGTTGTCCCTGAGAAATACGCGGAAGATCGTCGTAAATATGACAATCCCGACGACATCCTTTATATGACAGGCCAGGTTTCTAACCACAGCCAGGAGAATAAATGGTTTGTCATAATGATGAATAGATGGCCTATCAACAAGGAACTTTTATCCAGCGATGAACAAGATATTATCAAGTCGCTTCTTGAGCCGTTTATTAAAATGACAGAGGTTGCTTTGCAGCGCAATGAAACAAATGATTATCTTGACGCACAACGCGTTCGGTATGCACAAGAGCTCAGGTTCCTGGTCCACACGGTGTATTCTGTTAAGAAAATTTTAGCTGATTTAATAGGTGCGTATCACCAGTATATAGAAGAACAAGATACCGGCGCGTGTGTAGTGTTGTTTCAAATGAAAGAGATTGCCGGCCGGCTGATGGAATATATAGAAGAAGCCTTGCGGCAAATAAACACAGTTAGTTTAAGCCTTAAACAGGACAAAGAATCCTTATCGCGAAAAGTTGATAAAGAAGTAAGCCGGTTACAAAAGGTCGTATCAAGAAAAGAAACAGCGGATTTATCTGTTAAGAAAAATATTTATGAGATAACACAAAGAATAATGGGAGGGGTTTCGGTGGACGAAGTCTTTTCTCTGGCGGGCAGGGAGCTAAAGAAAGCAGGAAAAGAGACACAAGAGAGGGAACGGATTTTGAATGTCAGCAGGATCGCGTTAGAAAAACTCTTTTTAGAAAAATATATGCAAGATGAAATTAATTCTTTGAAAAGGTCAGAGAAGGATATTCTTCGGGCTATTGAAAACATTAAGCGACAAGCACAGAAGCTTCAAGAGCTGAGTAAATCTTGCGGCACGTGCGTAACTACTTTTGGTTTAAAATCTCCAAGATATGGGGAGAAACTAAAACTTTACGCGAAGATTGAGATGCTTTTGTCAAGGGTTCAGGATTTTGTGGCATTATCAGGAGTTGTTAACGGGTTAGGAAAAAAGGACACGGTGATTAACGTTGATTTTTCTGAAAATCTTGGAGAAATTGTTTTCGGATTAGCAAAAGAGTTTAAGGCGAAAGGTTTGAAATTAAAGACTCGCTTTGAACAGGCCGGTTTAGCTGTAACAAAGAAACAGTTAATATTCCTTATGATAGGGTTACAGGCCATTATTGAAAAGGCCTTGAATTTTACAGAGAAAGGGCATGTGGTTGTTTCTTTAGAAGAGGAAGCAGAATCTCAAAATATTATTATCTCCGTTGAAGATACAAGTGTCGGCATTGATTCGAAGTTTATAGATAAAATCTTTGATCTTCCAGTGACAGAGGGTGAGCAGCTCCCTGAAGCATTACATGAAGATTGGGTTGGCCTTGATATCGCCAAATTAGCTGTAGAAAATCTTGGTGGAACAATTGATGTTAAGAGTGAAGATAATAAAGGAATAAAATTTACGGTTGTCCTGCCTGCTAATGGGGCTAATGCATCCAGTCCGATTGTAGAAAGTACGAAGTACGAGGTTCGAGGTACGAAGGTTGATACTTCTGATCCGAATATTCTGGTTCATACAGTTGATAAAGAGTTTGTTCCGATCAATAGAATCATTCCTAAGAAACAAAGAGTTATTGAACTTTCCCTTGCTGACCTGACTGAAGAAAAATCTCTATGGGAACACCTGGTATATATTCTCAAAGAATTATTTGAGTTGATGAACATTATTGTTCCAAGCGCCTCACCTATAGATGTCATCTCGAACGAAGAGAGAGATCTTAACACAAAACTACTCCCTAACCGAAATGCGAAACACGAAATACTAAATGCGAACCCGGTTGGTTCTGTTTTTGTAGTTTCCTCTTCTTCTGTAGTTAATGAAAGCGACCCTGTTTGGGCAGCGTATTTGGCAAGCAAAGCTGCTCAGGCTGCGATTATCCTTTCCATTGCTGACGAACTAAGTGATTATGAAAGGCCGGTTGATTACGCTTCGATCTCGCGGAAGATTTATTTACTCAAGATGTGGAATGATATAGAGAAGAATTTGCCGGTCCATACAACACCTTTATCTAATGACGCGGTTCCGGTAACAGCAATACCGTTTATTTTATTGGGTGCGCGATTATCAGGAGAAGGGGTAAGGAAAAAGACACCGCAAGATCAGGGCATTATGAAATATGTCAGGTCGTTAGGCACAAAAGATGAAAGCATTAAAGTCAGTGACGGGAATATAGATTTTAGAGGACACAATAATGATAGTTTAGTTGAGCAAAGATATAACAGCGGAGTATCTTCAGGAGTTCATGACAACGCATTATTCGCTGCCAGGGCTTCCTCAAGCCCTCTGGCAGGACGTAGCGAAGTGAGGATCGAAGAACATGTTGAAAATAAAGAAGTAACAGTGCGTAATATCCTGGCGCCTACAGTCTTAAGGCCAGAGGTGTCAGGAGTGTGTGGATTAGGTGCACGAGGTGTGTCAAAGAAGAGAGGGATTAAAGAAGAGACACACGATAAAACAACATTGTTAAAATCGGTCTTTGCGGCAAAACGTTCTGGTAATGATAGAGCAATACCATTGTTGTCGGAGATAAGCAGTTCACCAGTAGAGTATAAATGGTCGGCAGTAATTCCGGCAGGAATCAAGGAGGTCCTCGAACGTAAAATTGTTGAGCGTGGCCTTACACGCGTGCAGGCGTCATTGATCGCGGAAGAAACACCAGAGGTTAAGGCTGATGTTAAGTTTGTCAGGACAGATAGCACATATTTGAATCACATGTGGTTTAGTAAATCCTTTGATGAGTTGTTTATGGATCCTGTTTCAGGCCATAACGTTGATATTTCCGCGTCGATCAGTCGGGATAAAATGGTCAGGCAGTTAGGCCAACTGATAGGTAAGCCCGCAGAGTATTTTGAAAATATGCCGTTTAAGAATTTGCGCGGGATGTATTTTAGCGAGTTTGGTAAACGGGCCTTTAGAGAATTGTTATGGAAGGAATTGGTGGGCAGACGATCAAAACAAACCTATGAAGTTTTTGTGAAGCGTGGTGAAAAAAGAGAGAGAGTTCGAATTCAGGTTAGTGCAAAAGATTTGATTTTGCAAAAAACAAAACGCCTGCCACAAAATCTTAACGTGGAACAAAACGTATATCAACAGGCAAAAGAAACGTGGTTAGGGCTTGAAAAGGTTTATAAGCAAAAGACTGATCCAATATGGTGGCAAGGGGATTCTAAGGCGCAAGAGCGAAGAGAATTCTATGATGAAATCAGCCGGTTCTTAAAGGAAGAGGCGAATCAATCCTTCTGGCCAAACGCTGTTAATTTGCTTGGCAAGATTGCTCGAGGTAAAGATCGATATCTACAGGCGTATATCATTAATATTTTAAACGTTGCCGCTGTTGAGAAAGAAAATGATTTGGCTCTCCGCGAGATTTGGCGATTGTTTAAATTTGATTCGTCAAAGAAATATTTATTGCTTGAAAGGCTGACGCAATTCAGCGAAGCGCCACAGCGCGCGGTTGCCGCGTTTAAGGTTGTGATGAATCAGGACAAGATGTTTAAAGATTATGTCTTGCGGTACTGGAAAGAAAACGCGCTTTGGGTGTTATGGAAGAAAGATGAAACAATCGCGGTTGCTGCATATTCACAACTTCTCAACGCGTTGAAAGAAAAGTATCCACAACCAAAAGAAACGAACAAATCCTCTTCACCGGTAAAAGATATTGAGTGGTACCTCAAGCGCGCTGAAGAAATTCATCGGTCGCGGGAAGATGGCAAGCCGTTGCCGGAAGGAGCTCACGAGGACAATCATTTCTTTGATTATGATTCATTGTTGCTTCATCTGGCAAATCACGAACATACGCGTGGTTTAATAGATATTAAATCTATGACATTAACAGAGCGGCACAAATATAAAGATTTAATCAATCAGATCTTGCCATTAATACAAAGAATTAAAGAGTCAGGGTTGGTTTTTGACCTTTCGGATGAAGACCTCGAGATCGTCTATCAGGTTAAATATATAACTAATATCTCCAGGCTTGAAAAAGGGCTGGATCGCATGAAGGAAATAGCCGGAGATAGCAGCAGTTCACCGATTGATCCAAAGTATGGTGGGGGCAGGGCTCTTTTTGAGTTGTGTCCGTTTGAAAAAGTCCGTGAGTTGAGGAATCAAAATAAAGGTAACGGCTTGCTTGATTTGTATCCGGATGTCGCAGTGCCTACGCGGATGCATGCTGATATTGTTGTGAAATTAGCCCGGGCATCACAGGGTATTTTCGGGCATTCTGTGGGTGAACAATTTATTCTTCAAAGAGCGGCCGCCCTTCATGATATAGGAAAGATTGTCCCCGATATTAATGTGCTTGTTAATGCACCGCGCAGGCTTAACTCAGAAGAGATTGGTTCTGTCCGAGTGCATCCAGAGTATTCGATAAGAATAATCGGGGAATTAATGCGTAGAAGAATTGTCAAAGAGTCGAAAGTCGTGTTGCTGCTTGTGCGGTACCACCATTCACCATCTTTGATTTTTACAGATCCGCTTTATAAAGAGTTGCCGTATGTTTCAAAAGGACCAAAAGAGATTTATGTTAATAAATATAAGGTTCTTCAGCTGCTCGAAACATTTATGCTTCTTGATTTCTTAAGTGCCTATACGGAAGTGTTCAGGTCATACCATTGGTTTGCGGAAAGGAATATTTCTAAGAAAAAGCTTTTAAAAGAAATTATGCGTTTTCAAAAGAAGGCGCCGTATAAAATTCAAACATTTGATTTACATAAGACAGTTCAGGACCTTATGAATAACAATAAAATTAAGGGAATATTACGCGACAACATTACGCCTCATGGTTCGGCGATTGTTTATACGATAAAGAGCTGGATGGCTCTTCCTCAACATAAGAGGGAAGAGTATGTCGGTATTGTTTGTAACGAGGCAAAAACCGTGAATGTCCCGGTATTAAAGAAATTTTTAGGCGCAAAAATAAACGGAAATCTTAAAAGGGTAATTGACAGGGATGTTAATAATATACTTTCCCGGATTTTTGAAGCATCGTTGCGAAACAGAAACCACGATCTGGTTGAGGCGTATCTTGCTCATCTTCCGAGGACGAATCCTCAGGCTTTGTTTGTAAATATTGCCAAAGAGCACAAAAACTCTTCTTCACCGGTTTGGTTCTCCGGAAATAAACAAATTGTTTGGAAATGGCGGCCGCAACATTCTTCATGGTGGGAAGAAATTATCCAGTCTGTATCAGATTTAGCTGTTTCAGGAAACAGCGGACAGCGGTTGCTCGTTGTTCTGGATGGCCCGGAATCCTGCGGAAAAGAACCTTTGGCAAAATTGATCCAACAAGCTGTTCGCAAAAAACATGGCCGCAAGTTTGTATCGAGGATAAGAGGGGATACATTGAGTGGTAGATTTGCAGGAAGTGTTTTCCAGAGATACAGCTATCATCCCGAGTTATTAAAGACTATACAGGTTTTATTGTCTAAAAAACGAAACAATCTTATTTATGAAGGGCGAAAGTCTCATGAAATTGTACGGCGTATTATTTCGCAATTACCTCAAGACAAGATGGTCATTATGGGTGTTGACCTGGGCAAGAGAGAAACATTCTTGTTTAATGAACAATCCAGCAGCCCGGTAATTGAAATGGTTCAAAATCAAAATGTTTATATGGACGATATTATTCCCTATAAATTAGGATTGATGTTTGCTGAAAAGGGCCTTGTGATCAAGGATCCGATTAGTTTCCGCGGCAGCAATGCTTATGTTTATAAAGCACATGATGTCGTTGACCGGAAGATAGTTGCTTTAAAAATTCCGAAAAGGTCTTTATCGTTGAACAATAAGGAGGCGGAAAAATTCAGGGAGATGCTTCAGGGTGAACAGCATCCAAATGTCGCGCAGATATGGCGTGTTGATAAAATTGCCATAACTGATGTGCCAGGCGCTATGGAATATCAAACAGTTGAATATGTTGACGGGGTTAGCGGGAAAGATTTATTCGATAACATGGCGATTGCTGTACCCGCGTTAAGACAAGTCTTTGTTATAAAAATAATTAGTCAGATGATTAAAGGGCTGTCTTTCTTGTACGGAAAAGGTGTTGCTCACGGTGATGTTGGATTAAGAAATGTTGTGTTCGGATGGGATGGCGTGAGTGTTAAATGGATTGACTATAAAGATAGGTCAAGATTTGCATCTTTTGAAGAAATAAGGTTTGATGATGTTCTTGATTTTTGTGCAGAGATGAAATGGTTGCTGAGGCATTTTAATCTTATGACGTGGCAACCCCTGTTCCATAATGTTCTTGAACTTTTGAGCGATATGTCCCCGGAACGCTTAGAGAAGAGAGATGAGATTGAAGACAAGTTGGACAGGGTTCAGCACAAAGCACGGAAACATTTTGGAGAACAAGAGGTTGATATTGTAAAGCTTAAAAGAAGCACAGGATCTCAAGAAGAAAACAGTTCATCTCCAGTTCAAAAAACAGGATGGAAACGATTAGATCAGGTGCTTTCAACGCGCAGAGAGATGGGGCCTGCTCTTCAAAGTGGTGAATGGGAAGAATTATTGCCGTTTTGGAAAAAATTAAAAAGGTTTGTCGACCCGTTCACCCCTGGATATCAGGATACCAGAGTGGTCCATGTTTTAAAGGCTCTGGAGTTTTTAATGGAAGATGTCCTTTTAGTTGATGTAAAGAAGAGGCCTGTTTCTCTTGAGAGGAAAAAAATACAGGATACCTTGAAAAACGTTTTTTCCAAATACAGCAAAGAAATTGACTTGAGGTTAGTAAGGCTGGCTATCCTTTTTCATGAGGCAGGCAAGATGAAGACAGATTCTATTAAGGAACACCCGGAACAGTCTGCCCGTATTGCCAAAAGAACAATGAAAAAGATTGGTTATAGTAAACAAGATATTAAGGATGTTGTTGTCCTTGTTCGCCATCATGACAGCTTATTTAAAATGATGTATCGGGAATATAGTTTTGAGAATTTTGGACAGCTTTTAGAAGATATTTCTACACCACGGTTGTTGCATTCCTTGCTGTTAGTTCAATTAGCAGACCGCGCGGCTAACAGGGATAGAATTACAGATACGCTCACAACGTGGAACATTGATAGTATTGGACAACTTGTAGAGTATGTAAACGCGGTCATCGTATCGAAAGGTTCTAAACAATTAGATGCTGAAATGAACCTGGGATCGTTTATTAAGGATGTTCGGGAAGATAAGAGAATTATTAAAGAAAAAATTGATGAGTTTATAAGAAAAATCAAAGAAAATTTCAATATTTCAAAGAAAGAAGAAGAACGGTTAAAAAAGGCATTGAGATTTGTTGTTTTAGCTTATGCGGGAGAGCACAGGCAAGACCGCAGGCCGTACATTGTTCATCCTATTGAAGTCGCGTTAATTTTATTAGAACGATTTAATATGCGGGCCTTTAATATTTTGTTAGCAGCCCTCTTGCACGACGTTGTTGAAGACACCTTTATTGATCCTCTTGTTATTCAAAAGGAATTCGGGAGTTGTATATATCATATGGTTCTTCTTTTAAGCAAGGCTCCTCCGGGATTTTATTTTAATCGGCATGTCCGGGAATTTGCGTATTTGAACCAATTGTTAACAGGGAAATCTAAATGGATTAAGCAGTTGTTGCCTCAGGATGAAAGGGAAATAAAAGAATGCATCCTGTTTGCCGCGCAAATCATCAAGATTGCCGACCGTATTCAGAACCTGGAAGAGTTTGATTTTAGCAGCAGAGAATTTATACGAAAAATAATTTTTGAAACAATAGTTTCGTTTGTCCCGGAATTGATGGCAAGGTCAGAAGCTATACCCGAAAAAGTTAAACGAGTTTTTTATAAAGTATTGGTTGCGGCTGCCCGTGAAAGAGGTTTGGTCAGAAAAGATAATGTAACATTAAGAAAAATGGAAATTCGACGGTATCAACAAGAACAGCATGTTGATTTCTCAGCCGGCAAAACGCAAGGGATCTTCAGGCAGGTTCTTGCGGAAAGCCAGGAAAACTCCTCAAACCCTGTTTTTGAACCGACAAAAAGCAGTTCGCCTGTAAAGCACAGTGCGATGAATGATCAAGCTGTTGTTTGGAAAAAGCCGGGGGCTTCTGAAGAACGGGCTCAAAAGGAAGTTATGGATGTAGTTACATCAGGGCAAATTGAACAGTTTAGAAAAATTCAAAAGAATCATCCTGTTGTTAAGTATATTGAGAGTTTTAATGCTTCTGTTTTCCGCAAAAAGAAAGCTGACAGGTTAAATCAACGTTTAAAAAATGCTGTTAAGTCAGGCCTTTTGCGTGCCGGTCCGCTAACGTACAGCAAAGGCGCATTCTTTAATCAATATTATATACTTTCAGAAAAAGATAATTTTGATCCCGCACCAGTCCTTGTTTTCCTTTCTAAAGGCTCTGCTTTCCCTATATTAAACCATTTGGAAGTTGTTCAATTCCGTATTTATCGATTATTCCGAAAGACTGTTCGGATGATGAAACGGTTACGTCTTTATTCTCACCGAGATATTACAAAACTTCTTAACTTTGCTACGAAGCATGAGGCCTCGGTTTCTGTAGAATGCCGCGATGCATATAATCAGTTAAAATGGGCTTTCGTTAAAATTAAATTCGCTTCTGAAATTATTAAATATAGTGGATGTGTGATAACAATCGGCGGCGGCGTTATTGCCGGGTATTCCGCGTTAGGCGGGATCGCGAGTATTCCGTTTTGGTTTACGGGCGGAATTATGCGACTAGCTTTAATAGCGTATTTCCAATATCGAAAATATCCGCATATTTCGTTTGATTGTGTTTGGTCTTGGTCTTCATTGTGGGTTCTTCTACCGATGTGGGGAGGGTTTACTTATAGTATGTTAGCTCTGTCTTTTCCTCATTATCGGTTTAAAAATATCAGACGGTTAACAAAAATTGCGTATCGACTTGAGTTTGCGTTCATAAAAGCATTTGAAAGTCATCAGATTTCGGAAGTGCAATTAAAAACACTGCAAGAAAATATTTTCCAGATAGCGGTGCAGATTTTTGACGAGGAACAAGCTAAACATCTTGAAAAAGGGCAGAGAGTCAGGCCGATTTTCTATATTCGATATGCTGATCTTAAAGGAAAAGAGAAAATTCATTATGCCTGCTTGAAAGGAAGAAATATCTTGTTTGTTGGCAGAAAATTTGTGCGTGAAAAATTTAAGCAAAAAGTTAAAGCAAGTTTTCATGAGTATTGTTGGTCAAGTATGTATTATTTGGACCTAGACAGGAATACCGTTGAACCATTATCTGAGAGCGGAAGTAAGAAAATAAACACAGATGAAGGTGAAAATGCAAGTTACTTGCGGCTGTTTTCACCGATATTGAGTTATGGTTTTATGCGATCATCTCTTCGCGAGATGAGGTTGATGAACCGGTTGATTCGTATAACCGGAGGCCAGGCAGCTACTGTTTTTGGCTCTGCGCGCACGGATCCAGGACATCGTTATTACAAGAAAACAGTGGAAGTCTCAAGGGCTCTTGCACGCGTTGGTTTTGCTATTGTGAGCGGCGGCGGCCCTGGAATTATGGAAGCAGCGAATAAAGGTGCTTTCCTGGAAGGCACACCATCCATTGGGTTATTGATTAAGTTGCCAAATGAGCAATCAGGCAACCCGTATATCAGTATACCGGTTACATTTAAATATTTCTTCCCTCGGAAGCTTGCCTTTATTCGATTATCCCAAGTCTTTATTTGTATGCCGGGCGGGTTTGGAACACTGGATGAATTGTTTGAAGTTGTGGTGATAAAGGACAAACAGCCTTTTAAGAGCGGGCCTGTTATTTTATACGACAAAAAGTTTTATGGAGAAATTTATAACTGGCTGAAAGATGGAGAAAAGAGAGGGGATTTTCAAAAACCATTAGAGGAGTTAGTCGTGTTGGCAGACTCTATTGATGAAGTCTTGTCTTATGCTAAAAAAGCAAGACTTTTAGGTGAAAATCAAGCAGAAGGTTACAGTCGTGTTGCGGTTAATAGAATAATTGAGACGTATTATAAACTGGCGACGCAATTAAATTCTATTGGGCCAACAGCGGGTATTTTAGGCCCTGAAGAATTTAATTCTAAAAAGGCTAAGCGAAAA
>JAGLHE010000083.1 GCA_023143685.1 Candidatus Omnitrophota bacterium | reverse complement strand
TCATAGAAGGGTTCGAGTCCCTTCGAGATATAATTCTATAAGAAAGAGTGAGAAAGTCAAGCAGAAATCGTTCAAACTTAGGTTTTTTGTCGTTTTTCTCATAGTCCGCCCGTCTGTTACGTTATAACATTGTTCGCTCTGCAATCAGGAGATGTTGGAGATTAGAAATTTTTAGTGGATTTCTCACTATGATTCTTGGTCGAAAATCGCCAAAATAGCCCAGGAAACGCTCACACAAACCAAATTGTCGCTATATCAAGCTAATTCTATGTGCCTTACGTTAATTAAAAACTTGAGTTTTCGAAGTAGATTTGATACTTTATTGAGTAAAGATGCCTGGCGGCGTAGCTGGCTGAGATATACAATTCCATTATACGGAATACTCAAGATTAACTGCATTATCCGGACTAACAATAAATGGTTTCAAGCAAAGAACTTTCCTGTCCTGAATCATCTAAACCACAAAATACATGTTCGGTTTACTTCTGTAAAAAAAGACTCTGGCAGTTTAGCTTTATTGCGGTCTTGTTTATCATTGTGAATCTATGTTTTTACGCCTATTCTATTCCAGACAAAAGGTTTTCAAATGATTCACCTGGCTACATACAACCAGCTAAATTACTAATAACAGAGCTTAGATATGATTCCCCTTTACGATTACCTGTCTACCCCGCCTTTATTGCCATTGCCATGAAATTGACAAATCATTATGATGTTGCAGTTATTATCGCACAAATTATACTGCTACTATGCTCTGGTATTCTTGCTGTACTAATTGGTGAATATTACTTGAAAAAAATTAGTCCATTGCTCTTTGCTCTCGTTTTGTTTAATACGTCTTTGATTATTAGTCCTCATAGAATCCTCCCAGACACTCTGTTTCTCTTTTTATTCTTATCTTATTGTTACTTTTTAATTAAATCAATCCAAAGTAATAAATTATTAAACCCTGTCATTTGCGGAATCTTCGCAACTCTTTTATCTTTGACCAGAGGTAATGGGTTTTATTTGTCACTGATTACACCAGTTATTATTTTGCTATGTGATTATTTACGGCATAGGGTTATATTTACAAAAAGACTAATACTTAAACCTCTTTTGTTCTTTATTGTATTTCTTACAACAGTATCTCCTTGGCTGCTTCATAATTATAAAGTCAATGGCAGGGTCGGGGTTAATTCTCAGGCATATGTTGATTTCGCAGTCCATGAAAATTTAATGCGTATCGAATATTTATCACATGGAGTCTCGAAGAAACAGGCTTCGGATTCTATATTCAAAAAGGCACTTGAACTTGAGGGCATGTCGTTTGCGGGCAATATGGGCTTGAAAAGAGAGGAAAAGCACCGGTTAGTAGCTTCGCATGTCAAAGAAATTATTTCGATGTACCCTAAGAAAGATATTTTTGTGGCTGGATTAAAATCTATGGGTTTCTTTTACTTAGATCCATCTTATAAGAACTTCACTGGTCACCTCAAAATTAAATCTTTACATTTAGACAAATCTCAATTGGGCAACAACTTGTCACTTCCGCTCTTTTTTAAAGCATTATTCAGTGGTTCTGGTTTGCCATTTATATGTTACGGCAGCATAGTATTGTTTTTAGTCATATTAAGAGTTTTGCTTGTCATCGGCTGGATACTTTTGGTCAAACAAAAAAAATGGTCCCTAGCAATATGTTGCACAATTATAATTTCTTATTTTACTCTAACATCCGGGCTAATCGGATATGCTCGTTATCGAATTCCGATAGAGCCAATATTGCTGATTTTAGCTGTATATGGACTATCATGTTTGAATGATATTTGGCGAAAAAATGGACAACAAGAAACTCTCTAAGATTAAATGCCTGTGCTTTGATATCGATGGAACTTTGTATGATCTTCGCGTCATGCGTAAAACAATGTTTAAGAAATTGATTCTGAGTCTATTTTCAAAAAACATAACGTTTAAAGAAATCTGTATTTTGAATTGCTACAGAAAAACACTTGAAGCTTTCAGAAACGGAGTTGAAATCACTAACAAATCATTATCTCAACTTCATACATCCAGTGTGTCAGAGAAAATGCATTGTACTTCAGAAATGATTAACCAAGTCGTTGGCAAATGGATGACGGATGTCCCATGCGATAAAATTCATAACTATGTCTGGCCTGACATGAAAAACACGCTGGTTAAATTAAAAGACAAAGGGTATCATCTGGCAGTTCTTTCTGATTACCCTGCCAAGGAAAAGGTTAATGCAATGGGACTTGATGGCATTTTTGAAGCTATACTGTCCTGCCAAGATCTGGATAGCAACGGCTATAAACCCAATACGAATGGATTTCGAAAAATTGCCAAACATTTTGATCTAAACCCATGTGAATGTATCTATATTGGTGACAGCTATGAAAGAGATATTAGAGGAGCGATAGAAAACCAGATGCACGCTATTCTATTAAATCCTTATATTGAAACGATAAAAGAACAACCTCATGAATTCATGATTATTAATAAATTTTCAGACTTATTGCGAGTGCTGCCATGATTGATATTTCATGTCCAATATGTAAATCGATTGAGTCTAAGCAGATTAGAGCCGGCATCTCCTCTCAATTGATTAAAGTAGATGATTTCAAAATCACAGATTCAAAATATGGACAGACGGGTCCTTTGTATCGCTGTAAATCCTGCGGCTTTCTTTTTGTAGTCTTTAAAGACGATTGTGCTGGCTACTATACGCAAATGGAAGATAAAGAATATGAGCAGGGGCGTGTATATCGTGCTGTTCAGCAAAAAATTCTCTTAAAGCATTTGCTTAAAAAATTCCCGGAAACGACAACTCTTTTGGATGTTGGTGCAGGGACTGGAATGCTGGTAGAAGAGGCCCAAAAAACAGGGTTGAATCCGATAGGCATAGAACTTAGCTCATGGTGTGTTGATGTTGCCAAAACCCAAGGTCTCCCTGTAATTGAAGGGACCATTCCTCACCAGGATTTGGCTGGTCGATATTTCGATGCGGTCACCCTGATCGATGTTATCGAGCATGTACCTGATCCTATTGAGCTTCTGGTATCGTGTGCTAAGCACCTGCAATCTGGCAATCCGCTAGTCTTAGTTACACCGGATGTCAATAGTTTTACGTCTCGCCTTCTGGGTAAACGGTGGTGGCACTATCGCATTGCTCATATGGGATATTATTCGAAACAAACGATCTCACTTGCCCTTGAAAAAGCTGGGTTTACAGTTGTATCTATTCGCAGACCAGCATGGTATTTCCAAGTTCAATATTTATATGAACGCTTGAAACAATACGTTCCACTTCCGGATTTAGGTAAAACATCAAATGTAATTTCCCGAAAAATTTTTCCGCTTATAATCCCTCTGAACTTAAGAGATTCACTGGAGATAATCGCATGCAAAAAATAAATGGATATATTCGTTTAGCACGTGTTGACCATTGGTTTAAAAATGTATTTTGTTTACCTGGCATCATCTTGGCATATTATATGACTTCTTTCGAACTCCATGCCAATCTCTTTCTTACAATCATTTGCGGCTTGTTCATTACTTGCCTAACGGCTTCTGCGAATTACACGATCAATGAAATCCTTGATGCCCGGTATGATAAGCTCCACCCTGAAAAACATAATCGGCCTTTTCCCAGCGGCCAAGTCAAGATACCGTGGGCTATGCTGCAATATGTGTTGCTTTCTATAATAAGTATTGTTTTTGCCTGGTTTATAAATACGTCATTTTTCTTTGGTATAATTGTATTTTGGCTAATGGGACTAATTTATAATGTTCCACCAATCCGGACAAAGGATTTACCTTACGTTGACGCTCTTTCCGAATCGATCAATAACCCAATCCGTTTGCTATTAGGATGGTGGCTTATTGCCCCCAGTGCTGTTGCCCCGCTGTCGATATTAACGGCGTACTGGATGCTAGGAGCTTATTTCATGTCTCTTAAACGTTATGCAGAATACCGGTTTATTAATGATCCCATCCGATTAAGTCAATATAGGAAATCATTTGGACATACCAACGAAAAAAGGTTGCTATTGATTTCTGTCGTCTATGGAAACATCTGTTGCCTAATGTCTGGTATTTTCTTATGTAAATTTCGAGTCGAACTAATATTTGCCTTTCCTTTTATTGCGTTGTTATTAGGTTATTATTTAGCAATAGCAATGAAACCCAACAGCCCTGTTCAACACCCTGAAAATCTTTACAAAGAAAAAAAACTGCTTTTCTGTATATTGGCTACAGTTATTTTGTTTACAATCCTCCTTTCTGTTGACATGCCCTGGCTCTATAATTTCTTTGATGTCGTGCGGCAGTAACACCGCACCGTTCGCCCGGCCCTGATGGGCCGAACTCACTCGTCATTAGCTCGTCTCCGGCGGCCTTGGACCCTTCGGGCCATCGGCAGCCTCCGCTCGTGTAAGTCGCTCTAAGCCCCAGTCACTACGCGGTAGTGTGGAGTGACAGCGAAATTGTTGCGTCTGGGTTCGGCGCCTTCGTGGGGATGACGGGGTTTGCGTGTTGGGTGGATAAATTTCTCTTGCCGGCGCAGCGCGTAAATTTCCTTGTCGAAATCTTTTCGTGCAAGAAGAATTACTGTTAAAGATTAATGTTCTAATAGAGTCTAATATCTTCTAGTAATGGGCTTAGATCATTGTCGATGGTATTCTGTAACGGTGACTCTTCGGCGATATTTTCATTTTCATTCGGATCTACATAATGGTCATA
>JAGLHE010000082.1 GCA_023143685.1 Candidatus Omnitrophota bacterium | reverse complement strand
TTTTTTATCAAGGCAGGATCCATGTTATAAACTAAAGCCACTTCGCCAAGAAGCGCTTCCACGCTGACCTGCTTTTCATATTCCCTATAATCCGATACTTCCTCAACCTCAATCTTTTTCCCCATCAACAGCTCTTAATTGCTGGGCAAACTTTTTTTTGCATTTGGGCCAAAAGTGATTTACAATAGCTTTCCTGTAACAGGAGGCTTTTTTGATGAAAATTACGATTAACGGACAAGAAAAAGAACTTACGGATCAAGTATCTCTCCAAGAAATCATCCGGCAATTTTATCAAAATCCCAAACATGCCATCGCAGAAGTCAACGGCAGCATTGTCAAAAGTATCAACTGGCAAGAAACCGACATCCAGGAAGGCGATATTGTTGAATTAGTTAGTTTTGTAGGAGGCGGATGACGCTAAGGATATCATTATGAATATAAACAAGCAAGATACACCACTTAAAATAGGTGATAGAGTTCTCACCAGCCGTTTCTTTCTGGGAACCGGAAAGTTCAAAAATAAAGAAGAATTACGAGAGACAATTCAGGCTTCCGGCACAGAAATTGTTACCGTGGCTTTGCGGCGCATTGACCTGGAACGTCATGAAGAGAACATTCTCGAATACATTCCAGAAGATATTATATTGTTAACAAATACCTCCGGGGCAAGGAATGCGCAAGAGGCTATTCGCATTGCCCGCCTGGCGCGCGAGGCAGGACATGGGAATTGGGTTAAAATTGAAGTTATAAACGACTCTAAATACTTACTTCCTGATAATACCGAGACTATCAAGGCAACAGAAATCTTAAGCAAAGAAGGTTTTATTGTCATGCCTTACATGCACCCCGATCTTTATGCAGCGCGCGCCCTTGTTGATGCCGGGGCGTCATGTGTGATGCCGTTAGGTTCTTTAATCGGAAGCAACCAGGGCCTAAAAGCGAAAGAATTCATTAAAATCCTCATTAAAGAAATTGATCTTCCGGTTGTTGTGGACGCAGGAATTGGCGCGCCATCGCAAGCTGCGGAAGCTATGGAAATGGGTGCTGATGCTGTACTTGTCAATACAGCCATCGCGACTGCTGACCAACCCGCGCTAGTTGCTCACGCGTTTTCTTTAGCTGTTAAAGCCGGCCGGCTCGCGTACTTAAGCAACCTCCCCACAGAAAAAGAATCTGCCGAGGCCTCGTCACCGCTGACAGGATTTTTGTATAAATGAAAAAACAGTATCTGGTTACTAGTGAATGGTATCTGGCAACCAAAACCCAAATACCACCAACCAGATACTAGATACCAGTAACCAGATACCAAACATGTTTTCTCTTAATCAAATAAAACAAACTTTAGAAAATAACGATCGCGCGTTTCTTGAAGATCTTGCTCGTCAGGCCGCGTCTCTGACAAAACAATACTTTGGCCGCACGATTTCTCTTTATACGCCGCTTTATCTTTCAAATTATTGCAGTAGTCATTGTACGTATTGCGGATTTAACAGCCACAACCGTATCCACCGCATGAAGCTTACACCTGATGAAATGCACCATGAAATGCAATGTGTTGCTAAAACCGGAATTAAAAACATCCTGCTGCTTACCGGCGAATCTTACAAAGCAACACCTCTTTCATATCTAACCGAGGCCGTTGAAATAGCCAAAAAATATTTTACAGGTATCAGCCTTGAAGTTCACCCGATGGAAGTCAGAGAATACCAGCAGCTCTACCTCGCAGGGGTTGACGGCATTACGATTTATCAAGAAACATATGACCGGAATAAATATAAAGAAGTGCATCTTTCTGGCGAAAAAAGTGATTATAACTTCCGTGTCAAAACACCTGAACGTATTGCCGAAGCAGGTATCCGCCAAATCTCAATGGGGATTCTGTTGGGCCTTGGCCCGGTTGCTGAAGACCTACTCGCTTTATTCCAACATGTCCGATGGATGGAAAAAAATTATCCCGGGGTCGAACACTCTATTTCTTTCCCGCGGTTACGAAAAATTAAAGGCAAAGATTTTGCTGCCTGTCCTGTAGACGATAAAACCTTTATCAAAATCCTCTGCTTAACACGTATTCTTTTCCCGCGCGTCGGGATCAACCTTTCTACCCGCGAAAATGCCTATTTACGGGACCATGCTTTAGGGCTTGGGGTAACACGTATTTCAGCCGGATCCAACACCTCTGTTGGAGGATATGACACACAAAAACTTGTTCCACAAGATCCCCAATTTGATATTGAGGATAGCCGAAGCGTTAAAGAGATCATCCACGTGCTTAAACAAAAAAACTTTGATCCTGTTTTGACCGATTGGCGCCCGATCGAGAATTCCGTTGTTTTATAAAAATTTTATTTAAGTAAATTTCTTTCGGGGTATAATATATTTATCTGCGAAGATGTTAATAATCCTTAACTAGGGGATAAAATTGAAAACTGAAAATATTAAATCTATGGAAAGTTTAAACCTGATATGTCATTTCACGGGCATATTTTCCACTTTCATCGGTATTGTGATTGCCTTCATCAGCCTGCTGAGCAGTGACATGAGATACGTTCAAATCGGTATATACATTTTCTTTACCGGTTACGGGATGGTTAAAACAGGCAAGAAACTTTCCGATATCATATTATCCGAACGCCGTCCCTAGCTCCGGATAACACCTGGAAGACCAGTGACGGGATCCGATCCACAAAATACAAATTCATGAATTCATTCGAACAAGGTTTACTACGATATTTAACCGAAAACCAACTTAAAAGAATCCAATCCAAAACAATTGGTATTGGCGGAGCCGGCGGATTAGGCTCAAATATTGCGCTCACTCTTGTCCGTTGCGGGTTTAAAAATCTCGAAATCCTGGATTCTGATGTTGTCGAAGCCTCAAACCTCAACCGGCAACAATTTTCTTTAGAAGACATAGGAAAAGACAAGGTTATTGTTTTAAAGAAAAGACTTCGAGCGATTAACCCTGACGCTCAAATCACAACACATAAAATACTATGGTCTTTAGAAAACAGTCCCTCGTTCTTCAATGGCTGTGACTTTATTTTAGAAGCGTTTGACCACGCAGAATGCAAGCGCGACTTTGTTGAATATTACCAGGACAAAACCCCTCACCTCATATCCGGGAACGGCATGGCGGGCCTACTTCAAAAAAAGCCTATCACGATAAAAACAATAGGAAACATTCATATTGTCGGAGATAATACAACCGACATCGCGGATGGACACCCTCCTATGGCGCCGCGCGTGACTATTTGCGCGGCGATGATGGCGGAAATTGTCCTGGATCTTTCTTTAATGAATTTCTTCGAAGGATAAAGATGGTAACGATTGATCCAAGCAAATAAAAAAAGCAGACAAAAAGAATGCCTGGATGATCATTTAAATACTGGTTAAGAATATTGTGCATGCTTCCCATCGCCGCAAAAGGGTCCTGCTCAAATTGATGAAGGCTCATTCCTGTTTTTATGAGTATGGCCAGAAAAAACTGTATGACAAAAATTCGTAACGGTGTTCCTATAAATGAAATCCAAAAATATTTTTTAAAAGATATTTTTGTCAAACCAAAACCCAAATCAAGCACCCTCAACGGGATAATAGGAAACAGCCTAAAACAAAATATACTCCAAAAACTTGTTTCAGCGATTGTCTGATCAAGACGCTTCATCCCCCCATGCAGTTTACTCGCGACAAAGTCCCGGCCAAGTCGTCGACTCAGCATAAATAGAACAAACACATTCCCCAACTCAGCCAACCAAATCAGTAATGTACTCAGATACGCCCCAAAAACACCGGCAGCAACGATACGAAGAATGTCTTTAGGCCCAAACCAGATCAAAGAAGTGGATACAACATAAACCAGAATAAAAATAACGCCTGACAAGACAACAGGAATATTCAAAAAGAAATTCTGCACCAGGCCTTCATCAAAAGCAAAAAACTTGCCGAGGTTAAAAAAGACTACGATCAAAACAACAAACAAAAGAAAGCTGAATAATTGTCTTTTCATTTTTCCCATACCAATGCCTCTCCGCCTTACTAAAATAAACTCGCTTGATATTTTTGACTGCTCGCAACTATTTTATGGCCGTGTAGGAATTTCG
>JAGLHE010000081.1 GCA_023143685.1 Candidatus Omnitrophota bacterium | reverse complement strand
TTGAAATTCCTATACTATAAAAAACCAGCAACATATTTCTTCTTATTGCTGGTTCCATTTTATTTTACATCCCCCTTTAATAGGGCATAATTTTATCTTCGGAATTCATCAAAAAGCTCTGTGCTTAAATATCGCTCCCCTGTACTTGGAACAAACATAACAATCATCTTGCCCTCATTTTCTTTACGCTGCGCAACCTGTAACGCCGCACATAATGTCGCGCCTGAAGAGATCCCGCCGAGAATACCCTCCTGACGGATAAGGTCTCTGGCATGCGAAAGCGCCTCTTCATCACTTACTGAAATCACCTCATCAATAATTTCCTGATCTAAAACAGCTGGAACAAAACCGGCTCCTATACCCTGAATCTTATGCATCCCTGGTGTTCCGCCGGAAAGAATCGCGGATTTCTTTGGCTCAACCGCGACAACTTTTAAATCCGGTTTTTTAGCCTTAATCGCCTGTGCCACACCGGTTAACGTGCCGCCTGTTCCCACACCGCAAACAAGGATATCAATCTTGCCGTCAGTATCTTCCCAAATTTCTCGCGCTGTTGTTTCCCGGTGAATGTCCGGGTTTGCCGGATTCTCAAACTGGCGCAAAATAAAATAACGCTCATCTGTATCCACTAACTCTAACGCCTTTTTAACAGCCCCTCGCATCCCTTCCTCACCAGGAGTTAAAACAATCTGCGCGCCAAGTGCCCGCAATAGAGCACGCCGCTCTTTACTCATGGTATCCGGCATGGTTAGCATCAACTTGTATCCTTTAACCGTGCAGACAAAGGCCAGGGCAATGCCCGTATTTCCCGACGTAGACTCTATGAGAATTGTTTTATCCGGATGAATTTTGCCTTCTTTCTCTGCCGCTTCAATCATGCTCAATCCGATGCGATCTTTTACAGAACCTAACGGATTAAAAAATTCCAGTTTCGCAACAACCTCGGCATAACACCCTGACGTTACCTTGTTTAAACGCACTAAAGGTGTTTTTCCAATCAATTCTGTAATATCTTTCGCGATGTTCATGCTTTCCCTTTATTTATATTGACGATAATGTGTGCAAGCATAGCGATTATAGCATCCGCCCAAAACAACTGTCAATCATTTCACGAGTCAAACTTCGTAACCGGTGAATTACTGCTCCGGGTGAATGGTGTGAGGTGTCCCGCACGCAGTTTCGAAGCGAAGATGTTTGAGTACGGGATACCTTGCACTGTTCGCCCTAAGCAGTACCTCACCGGTTACTCAAACTCCGCCTTTACGTTCAGCGCTCAGCTTTCTTAAATAAACCATCAAGATCGAAATCGCGGATGGCGTTACCCCCGAAATGCGATTAGCCTGCCCCAATGTCATAGGAGAAAAACGTTTCAACTTTTGCTGAATTTCAATAGATATCCCCGGGATACTCGTATAATCAATATCTGCCGGAATCTTAATATTTTCAATATGACGAAACTTCTCAATGCTTTTCAGCTGCCGCTCAATAAAACCTTCATACTTAATTTCATATTCGATCTGATCAACAATTTCCTTTGACAAATCCGATACTCCCTTACGTAAAGGCGATAACATTTCATATCGGACCTCCGGCCTTTTTAAAATAACATTTAACGTTGCAGGCTGACGAATCGGTGAACTATTGTTAGCAATAAGAATCTCATTCACCTGCTTACCTTCCGAAGAACTTGGCAAGACGCGAAACTCCTTTAGTGAAACAATCTCTTTATCAATCGCATCATATTTTTTCACAATCGCCTGGTACTCTTCATCTGAAATCAAACCGAATTGATACCCATATTTCGCCATACGTTTATCCGCATTGTCCTCTCTTGCAATTAGCCGATATTCTACACGAGACGTAAACATACGATACGGTTCATCCGTCCCCTTGGTTGTCAAATCATCTATAAGCACACCGATGTAGGCCTCTTCCCGTCCAAGGATAAACGGCTCTTTTCCTTGAACTTTTAATGCGGCATTGATCCCGGCCATCATCCCCTGAGCCGCCGCTTCTTCATAACCTGTTGTTCCGTTGATTTGCCCGGCCAGAAACAGGCCCTGATTTTTTTTTGTCTCCAAGTAAGGCCTTAATTCCGTCGGAAGAATCACTCCATGCTCAATAGAATAACCCGGCTGAGTCATCTTTGCGTTTTCTAATCCGGGAATAGAACGCACAATCTGTTCCTGCACGTCTCTCGGGAGACCCGTCGAAATCCCATTTGGATAATACTCGCGTGAATCTAACCCTTCGGGCTCTAAGAAAACATGATGGGACAATTTATCAGAAAACTTTTTTATCTTATCCTCAATTGAGGGGCAATACCGCACCCCGGTCGCTTGAATCTGCCCTGAATACATCGGAGATAAATGCATGTTAGCCCGGATGATATCATGTGTCTTTTCGGTCGTATGTGTAATATGGCACGGAAGAAGTTTTTGGTCATGCGGGATCCCTTTTGTACGAAAAGAAAACGGGGCCGGCAAAGTATCCGAATGCTGAACCTCCATCTTGGAGAAATCAATAGTCGATGCGTCCAGCCGCGGCGGGGTTCCTGTTTTAAAAGAAAGGATCTCAAACCCCAGGGATTCAAGGCTATCCGCCAATCTCAAAGAAGATATCTCTCCTGCACGGCCTCCCTCGGTCACTTGTGGGCCCATATGCATACGCCCTCTTAAGAAAGTTCCGGCAGCAATAACAATCGTTTGTGTTTCTATCGTAAGGCCCGCTGCGGTTTTAAGCCCACAAACTTCCCTGCCTTTCACAAGAACTTCCGTTGCCTGATCTTCAATAACAGTTAAATTCTCTTGCGTAGCAATAACCTTTTGCATGTACTGTTTATAAAGTTTACGGTCGGATTGACACCGTGATGAGCGCACTGCCTGTCCTTTGGACGCATTCAACTGACGGAACTGGATCCCTGTGCGATCAGCTGCCAACCCGATCTCACCGCCAAGGGCATCTATCTCCTTAACTAACTGTCCTTTTCCAACACCACCAATAGCCGGGTTACAGCTCATTTGACCTATCGTATCCTTCGATAAAGTCACCATTGCTGTTTGACATCCCATCCTTGCGGCCACTAAAGCTGCTTCCACTCCCGCATGACCCGCGCCAATTACCACGCATTGAAATTCTTTCATATAAAATACGCTCGCTTGATATTTTTGTTTACTCGTAACTATTTTATGGCCGTGCAGGAATTTCGTATGGAGGCTTTAAAATTCCTATACTATAAAATATGTCTCTACAATTACAAAAAGCCTGTTTATTAACAGGCTTTTTGGTCACACCTATTTACAAGAAAGTTCGCCTATACTGTAAAAATCCACCTATTGTTTTTTTCTCGTGATAATAAGAAAAGAATTCAGAGAAACAAACACCGCAAGAACAAATGCAATAAGGTTTAAATCTTCATACCGGAAATTTGTAAACGTCGCCGCAAGGACAGCCACAATCGTCGCTGTCCACAAAACATACATCATGATACTAATAAAAGTGCCCACTTTTATTGCCTCTCTCTTTATCTGTGCTCATCAGCGTTTCAAAGACTTTCTATAAAATAGGCTCGCTTGATAGTTTTGATTGCTCGCAACTATTTTATGACCGTATAGGAATTTCGTATGGAGTCTTTGAAATTCCTATATTATAAATTACTGCGAAAAATAATTTTTGTCAATATGTTAGAAACAGCCGGCCCGCAGGTGCGTAGGCGGACAAAGCTATTGAATAGGTGGACGGGCACAAGATTCACGAACCACTAATTGAGGAGAGAGAATATTTCGTATCGGAGGTTTCTTCTTCCCGAGTACAATCGCGTTAAGATTTCTAACAGCACTTTCCGCCATCTGAAAAAGTGGCTGACGTATCGTGGTCAACGCGACCGGGCCATAAATGGAAGACGGATTGTCATCAAACCCAACAACAGAGATATCATCCGGCACCCGCAATCCTCGTTCCATAATAACCGTCATAGCCTCCAGGGCCATATCATCACTTGCCGCAAAAATCGCTGTTGGCGGCTCAGGAAGTTCTAACAACTGCTCGGCTGCCAAACGAGCGCTCCGACGAGAATAATCGCCTTCAACAATATACTCCGGCCGCACTGCAACCTCTTTTTCCTTTAACGTTTGCTTAAACCCCTCTAAACGTTGCGCCCCCGCCTGAGCTCGAATATTTCCTGTGATTATTGCCACCTTCGTATGCCCCAGGCTTACCAGGTAATCAGTGGCCACACGTCCACCGGCAATATTATCTACCCCTATATAACTCACATCCAAATCATCAACAATATTATTAATGACCATACAAGATACTCCGGCTTCTACCGCGGCCTCTATCTGAGATCGATTTTCAATAATATCCGCGAAAATAATCCCTCCGACACCGGCTGTACTTAACGGATTATATCCATTTGTTATGTGAAAAACCATATCCAGGCGAAGCGTTTCACAGGCATGGCCAACACCACGAATCAATTCGATAGCATAAAAAGAATGGAAAATACCAGGATACCCCGGCATAACAAGGCCGACAGCATTGCTTAAACCCCGCGCTAAACGCTGGGCATTAACATCCGGAGTATACTTTAAGGCAGCAATCGCTTCTTCAACTTTGACTTGATTTTTCCGGCTAACGGTAGGAACTCGATTAATAACACGGGAAACCGTCGTGATGGAGACTTTTGCTCGTCGAGCAACATCTTCTATGCTAGCTTTTCTTCTTTTAGACACTTCTTAGGATTACCTGACGTTATCTCCAATTTGAATTGGAACAACTTGGTCTTTAATATCAGCGGCGGCGATATCCCGTCGCACCTGAATAATTTCTAACCCGGCAATATAATCGACACCGCGATAAACATTTAAACGATCGCCAATTTGTATGCCGGAGGTTTCTCCTACATCAACAATAACAAAATTATTGTCTGAATTAATACTAGCCACATTTCCATCAAAACCTAACGGCTGTTGCGGCACTTGTTCTATCTGAGATAAAAGCTCATCCTCTGCCGTAACAACAATTGGAGACAATTCAATTTCATTGCTGCTACTAAAATCATCATCTTCTGAAGGCTGGAACGCATCATCCAAACTTTCTTTTAAGCGCCAAATTTCATCAATCCGTCCCTGGATCACATGTTCTGTTTCTGCTAATTTTTTCGCAACACCTTCTTTATCTTTCTGTATTTTAACAATACTTTTTTCTAACGCGATTTTCGTTGATGTTAACTGTTTTACCTGTTCATACAAATTGGCATTCTCATCACCTAACTTATCAACACGTGAACTTAAGAATTTCTGATTATTCTTTGACCGCGCAAGATCCAATGACAAACTATTGGCTAAATCCTGGCCATGCTTAATATCCCACACAAGCCCTTCTTTTTCATTCCCCAAAGAACTGATTTCAATTTCCAAATCAGAATTTTGCTTTTTTAAATCCTCAATCTCAATCATTTTACCTGTCAATTCATCATGAAGTTCTTCTAAGGTCAACTCTAAATCAGCTTTGTCTTTTAAAATCTGCCCCCAGAATATTTCATCCTCATAATCTATTGATCCTAAATCAACCTCGGCCCTCGACACTCTTTTCGTCGCTGTTGGAGAAAACACTTCTTCAGGCTGAACATAAACAATTTTTTCTTTAGGCTGTTCTTGAAGCCTTTGAAGCAATCCATCTCTCTCTTTAACCACATCCGCAAGTCGTTCTTGCTTCTCGTCGGATTTTAATTTCCATTCGCCTGTTCTTTCTTTCCAGGATACCAATTCTCCCTGCAACACATCACGTTCTTTTGTCAATTTCTTAACCTTGGCTTCCATCCCGACAAAATCAACATCAAAGCCGCCCAAACGATCTTCAAGGGCTTGCCTGGCTTTTTCAACCTCATCAATTTTTCCTTGAAAATCTTTATTTTTCAAAATCGATTCTTTTTCTCTTTTTTCAGAATCTTCAAGCTGTTTTTCCACAGCAATTTTGGCTTGCTCAACCTTTTTCTTATCCATCATAATCATGAAAGAAAAACCAAGGGCAATAATCAACAAGATTAAAAGAATAATAACGCTTTGTTTAGCGGCTTTTGACATATCTTCTCCTTGATATGATTTTAGACCATACCTTTTAAACCTCGACGAGGAAAACCCTTTCAAAAACTAATATTTCATCGGCAAAGGTTAGCAAAAAAATTATATTAATGTATGTTATGACTATAACAAAGGATTAAAACTAACTCAAGCAAAAAAGCAATAAATTTATGTATATCAATTAGTTCTGTCCCAGCAAATAAGAAACGGCGGCTTTAAAACTAAGCCGCCGTTTCTTATTTAACTGCATCCTGAAATTTCTTTATTCATATTGAACTTGATCGATATAAAAAGTACATGTCTCTGAATTAACATCTACACTTGTAGACCAGGAAAATCCGCCGCTGATATACGAAATGTCTTTTCCTCTCAAATCAATAGAATACTTACGCCATGCATCTGTCAAGATCACCGGGCCGATCATCCCCATATCTGTATCCGGATAATCTCCAATAATTCCACCCATTTTAAATTCTTCAATACGCTCGCCACCTTTTTCACCTTTAGCCCAAAACGTCAACGCGGTTGCTCCCTCAAGATTGTATCCGCCTTTTTGATTTCCCCAATTATTAGCGGGATTAAGCCAATAGATCCCTGCCCACTTCTGATCTTCGCGAGAACAGGCCACATCATATTCAATCTTCATGCAAGTTCGGCCTTCATGACAATTCTCTAACCAGGCATCAGTAAACGACAAACACTTTCCATTCGGCATGAAACCTGATGGGACATAATGATTATCGCGTGAACCTTTATTCGAATAAACAACAAACGGCTGAAATGGATTTTCCTGCACCGCAGCCGGCGCGGCAGAAGAACCTGAAGAGGACTGCTGAGATGTTGTGTCGTCACAGCCAAATAAAAATGTTAAACAAATAATAGTAAGAATGATTCGCTTCATTTTGAAAACCTTGTTGTTGATTTTTTCATATTTAATCCGCAAGACTCTACGGGAAGACAAGGGGCCAGCAACCTTTGACGGCTGAAGACCCCTTGCCCCCTTCAAACTCTTTAACTCATACTCTTTAACTATTTTTTAAAACATCCAACTTTTGTTGTGCGGCCTCGGCAGGTTTCCAAAACCATCCTTGTGGATCCCAGCATTGAGAGTAATAATATTTATCAACTAATACCTGATATGCCTTAATAGCTTCCTCGGTATTCCCTGCGTTACGGAATGCCTCACCTTTGATAAACAAACTTGTTCCTACATCATTTAAGGCCCAATAACTAAAAATCTTTTCCTTGGACTCCCAGGGATATTCCGCTAAAGATCCTTGCATCTCCCCTGCTTTTTTCGCATACAACTCAAGACACTTATCCACATAAGACACAACCGCATCCAAATCTTTCTCAGAAAGAACGCCCCATGCCTTTGTTGTTAGCGTCGAAGAAGCATAATCGCCAAAATCTAAATTAGAGTTTGATTCAATCATGGCAATTTTTTCTGCAGCAGCTTCGGCAGGTTTCCAAAACCAACCGCCATTATCCCAGCATTGCCCATAAGTATATTGATCAATAACCTTTTGATAGGCTTCCCTGGCTTCATCTTTCATCTCTACACTACGATAAGCTTCCCCTTGAATATATAAAGCGGTCGCGATATCATTCAATGCCCAATACGCAAAAATCTCATCTTTGCTGCCTGCGGGATACTCTGCAAGGCTTTCTTGCATCTTTTTTGCTTGATCATCATAAAGTTCACTTGTCTTGTTCACGTATGCCATAACAGCATCTATGTCGTTCTCGCCCAAAGCTTGCCATGCCTTTGAAACAAGCGTTGTGGACCGAAAATCTCCATAATTGTAGGCTGCCGCCGTTTGCGGGAAAACAAACGCCAACCCCACCATTAATACAACTCCTGACAATATCATCCTTTTCATCATTACGACTCCTCCTTACTTGTACTTGTGTTTACATTAATTTACCAAAAACTTACCCCTGAACTACGTTGACGAACTGTTTTTTGTGTGATTTCTTAGGCTGGTCAAGACTTGTCCCGGAGACCTTATATAAATATAACATTTTTGATGGGCATTTTGCAACCTTATTTGCCTACCCCACAAAAATTTTATTAATTCCACAATTCTTTGTAAACGTAGTAACTCTTGCGCAACTGCCTTAAAAAGGGACTCTTGGTTCCATCCCCTTGCGTGGTGATTCCAAACCATTCTTCAAAATAATATCCGCCAGGAAACGGGCCAATCGCATCTGACTTTCTATCATGATAAAATGGCTCATAATTCTTCCACCATTCATCCGTCCATTCAAAAACAACACCCCCTAAAGCATTGCCAGCACCATCAACATATCCTGCCGTGTTCAATTCAATATCAACCCAATTGCCTCGATGATAATTCGCCTGGGCTTCGTCAGCTTCTTCTTTAGTTAAATGCTTGGCATACGCGGGGCACCCATACTCTGTAATAAACGCCGGCTTACCTGAAGCATCAAAAACCTGTTCCCAATAAGAGCCAAACCCATAATCCCCGCGATAAACATTCGCTGAAAAAATATCAATATCCGGGGCATTCTCAGCAAAAACATCTAAGTAAAGAGTGTCTCCATTACAAACCGCGACCGGATGATCAGGATCAATGGACTTGATCATCTTCGCCACTTCATTAGCAAACTTAAAATACGCTTCCGGTTTTTTATCCGCGTTTGACGCTACCCCATAATTGTTTTCATTCCCTAAAAGCCACAACAAAATGTATGGCTCATCCTTAAACTCCATCACCATACTCCGGACAGATTCCATCATATTTACCTGATGTTCAGGATTTTCATAATCCGTCCCTTCATACCAATCTGCCTTTGATCCCAGAGTGTATTTCCCAAGGAAATCTCCTAAGATAACGCGCATCCCATATTCTTTATACATCTTTCGCAACAACTCTTTATTCGGCTTAAATGGCTGATGATACTCACGAATCGTATTTACCCCCATATCTTTCATAAGTTGAAAATCTCCGACAATCGGCTCATCCGCATCCTGTTCATTATTACTATTTGCATCTACCCACGCGTCGTAAGGCCCATCTGCTAAGCCATTTTTATTAACATCTTCATGCATCCAACTAACCAGCGTTCCCTTGTCCGGACTTTGGCCAATCTTGGTCGGAGCATACGTAATCCCCTTAATTATATACGGCTCGCCTTCCACCAACATTTGCCAATGGCCATTCTCGTACTGTACAAGCTGCACCTTCCCGGATCCGACACGCTTAACTTCCCTATCTAAAGGCTCACCTTTTCTCTCGAGATTTAATCGCTCTTTAACCATATCCATAAATGTTTTTTGTTCCACCACCCCGGGATACGTAATAATCTCATCATTATTCACATTATTATCAAAACCCTTCTTGATTTGAATCTTCATCCATTTTGCTTTTAAATTCAAATCCGGATGTGTTCGAATAATATGTTTAATCTTGGCAATGGCTGCCTGCGCTGGATACCATGGCGTTTGCCAATACGTCCAACCAATAGACTTCGGAAAATGCACGACGATCGACTGGTAGGCCTTAATAGCCTCATAATACATTTCCGCCTTTTCAAAAACAATCCCCAAATAAAAAAGCTTAATCCCCCACGGCTCCGCTGCTGTAGCCCATTTATAAAACGCGGCCTCTAAATCATCACTATGCACAAAATCCCAATGGCTCCCCGACAATCGCCCTTCATTGCGGGCTTTTTTATAGCCTGGATTTTTAAGAATAGCACCTGTGTTAGGATAAATTCCTTCCCCCACCGCATCGGAAAGCCCCTTAGGATCATTCATCTGATAACGGTAATTTTTGGTTCCAACGTCCACAAACTCTCCATAATGCGAATAATTAACAAACTTGCTTTTCCCGGGTGTGTGCAATTGGGGCAACGTTAAGTACCCGGCCGTCACTTCTTCCTCATCAGGCTCTTCAACCTTACCTTGCATGACATCAATACTGTCCTGACTTTTTTCAGCCACAGCCCAAAACCATCCCCGAGGATCCCACGCCTGCGCAAATGGATACGTATCAATAATATTCTGGAATAATTCAATACCCTTTTCTGTTTTGCCATAATTCATATAGGCTTCTGCTTCAATAAACAGGACGGTGGCGACATCATTCAGAATCTGATATTCTTTGGTCTTTGCTGGCGGGGGTAATTCTGTCAACCGGGTTTGCATTTTTTGCGCAGCTTCTTTATAAACACTCAAACACTCTTTTGTTAAATCTGTAAGTTCCTGCAACTTTCCCTGTCCGGAAAACTCCCACGCGTTTCGCACATATTCAGAGGAAGGCGTCGCCCCTTCAGGATTTTGGAGTTGTTCCGGGATGGCAATTTCTTGATTAACAATTCCCTCCACAGAATCAGTTGGCGCTTGCGCCTCTTGCGCCGCAACAACCGCAACCCTGCTTAATATAGAGAAGGCCACAACTACAACAATAACGGCTATCTTGTTTTTTGGAGGAACAAACCTCTTTTCCTGGCCTACAGCCGCTCCCGAGAACCCTTTAATAATATACCTCTGCATGAAAAGGCATATGACAATGACAGGTGCTGCCGCGATAGTCAAACCAGCCATCAAAAGTGGATAGTTAACATTATTCACATTACTGAAATTTAATAACCCGACTTGCAATGGCATAAGCGACCGTTCATTTAATAAAAGTGACGCCAGGATATATTCGTTCCACACATTCAAAGAATTAAAAATCACAATAACCGCGATTGCCGGCCGCGCTAACGGCAAAGCCACATGCCACCAAATACCCAATTTCGAACAGCCGTCGATACGCGCGGCATACTCCAAGTCCGGCGACATTTTATCAAAAAACGTCTTTAATAAGAAAATACTCAAAGACAGCCCAACGTTGATCATACAAAAGACGTATCCATGCATCGTATTAATGAGCCCGAGTTTAACCATCAACCGATACAGAGGAACAAAGCTTCCGGGCAAAGGGATCATCAGTGCCGCCACAAACATATAAAAAAAGAAATTTTTCCCTGGAAATTGCAGCCGTGAAAAAGCAAACGCGGCCAAAGACGAAACAACAACAATCCCGGCAACCACCGACCCTGTATAGATAAAACTATTAAAAAAATACCGTCCAAAATGCCCTTGTGTCCAGGCGATATAGAAATTCTGGAAATGAATTTGAGCAGGGATAAGGGCCTTGTCCGTAAAAATCGTTGCATTCGTCATCAACGCACAACGGATCATCCAAAACAAAGGAAAAAGGCATGTAATCGCCACAATAATCAACCCCGCATGAATTAAGGTTGATTTCGTCATCCTCAACGCTATGTATTTATTCATTTATCCCTTCTTCTCTATACTTATAACTAAAATTAAACTTGTTTCATTCTATTTGACATTTTCTTTAAAGCGATTGAAACAAAAACCAGAACAACACCAAAATTCACACCCATGGCGCACGCATAGCCAAAACGTTTTTGTTTTATCATCGCACTCAGAATTTTTGTAACAGGGACCGCTGTATGATCGCCTAAACCTTCTCCCATTAACGCCAAAATAAGGACAAAGGCTTGCATCGATCCTAAAATCGTCAAAATCATCACCACCATGATCACCGGCAACATCATCGGCACAGTCACATGCCAGAAAGTATGAAAAGCCCCTGCGCCATCAACCCTGGCCGCTTCATATAACTGGCGATCAATGGTCTGCAGCCCTGCCAACAGCATAAGAAACCCCCAGCCAAACCCTTTCCAGCTGTGCATAATCGCAATGCATGTTAAGGCTGTCTTCGGATCAGACAACCAATCATTTACAAGGTGATGAAATCCAATCTTATCTAAAAAATAATTCAGCATCCCGATATGCTGGCCGTCTTGTATCCCGGCATAAAGGATCCAACTGAAGATCAACCCCACGACAATCTCAGATAAAACAGGCGGGATAAAGAAGATTACCCGATAAAGCCCTTTCATGCGGATCTGCCGATCGCACGCGAGGGCCAAAGCAAACGCCAAAGCGTTCTGAAACGTCAAGGCCACAAAGGTAATGTAGGCAGCGTTACGCATCGAAACCCACCATCCCCCATCCTGCAGAAGCTCAACAAAATTATCAAACCATACAAACTTCAGATTAAAACTGATCCCATTCCATTCGTGCAAGGAAAGGGTGAAAATATCATAAAAAGGATAAATGTAAAAAATTCCGAAAATAAGCACCGCAGGGACAATAAACAAGAAATTCTCTGTTTTATCCACAAAATTCATCCATTGAGGTGATTTATTTTTTACAGCTTGCATAAAGAATCCTCAAACATCTTTTTATCTTTTCTTTTTCTTCATCTGGCGTTCTTTAATTGCCTGAACTTCTCTGGCCACCTTCTTAGGACTCTTCTCTCCAATAATGATCGACTGGATCCCTCGATCAAAAGCCTCAATCACCAGAGCATCCTCATTCAATTCCCAAATCGTTGGATGTGTTGTACTATCCATCGCCTCTGCGAATTCTGATAAAATCTCAGGGATCGCATCCAAGGCCTGACGATTTGACGGAAGATTGTGCGTCTCTTTTGCAAGATACGCCTGCTGCTCTTTAGCAGTTAACCATTTTAAAAATGCAACCGCCTTGTCTTTATTCGGGGACTTATCATTAACCACAAAAGACGAGCCTGCTCCTCCCCAAATTTTCATCGGAAAATTCTTACTAATAGCCGGTGGTAGCATAACCCCATATTCTAACTCAGCGTTCATATTATTGTAAACGTTAACACACCAGGAACCATTAAAAGCGAAAGCCGCGCGTTCTAAAGCAAAATCCTGCTCAGCATATTTATTTCCCTTAGTCGCGATCCCTTCCATTAAAGCTTGTTTTTTATGTAATGTTGAAAAAACACCTAAAACCTTAAGCCAATCAGAATCTGTGTAAGAAACCTCGCCACGATACGTTGCCATAATTTTTTCTTCACCAACAATGTTAAACGCATAATTCGAGGCAAAACAGTTAATAAGCCAAGGTTCGCCCCACCCAGAGACCATCCCTGAAATTCCAACACGCCTTAAGGCAGCGATCGCCCCTAAGAATTCCTTAAATGTCCCGGGGGGATTTTTAATTCCCGCCTTTTCTAAAAGCTTTTTGTTATAAAGCATCTGGATATTGGTGACATCTAGCGGCACCCCATATATCCCCGGGATGACATCATAAAAATTTCCGTCTTCAAATTGACTGGCAGCAAGCGCCCTGGGGAACAAACTCTTTTTCCATACCGCATTATTTGCCTGGAACGCTTCTGTCAAATTCGCCACATTCCCGCTCTTAATGAATTCGCCAAGGATCTCTTTTTCGTCAAGAATACCAAAAATATCCGGCAGAACCCGCGCTTGAGCTGCGGAAATAATTTTTTGGGAATAAATATTGGAAGGAGCATAAAGTTCGAGTGAAATTGTAACTCCGGTTTTTTCTTGATATTTTTCAGCAAGGGTTTGGAGGGCTTTGTCGCGGTCTGTCATCCAATGCCATACCACAACTTCATCTTTTTTAGCAGCAGGTTTGCCACATCCTGTTATGCAAACAGCAAGGATAAGAAGAAAGATTAATACAATATTTCTTTTCATGCATACTCCAATTTACAGTCATTCGGAAGTTACAGATTCCATCCCATAAAAGTGAAAAAACATTTTAGCATGACGACTAGATTTTGTCAAAAAAAGTAGTTCTAATTAAGTAACCGGTGAGTTATGAGGGGTGAATGGTGCGAGGTGTCCCACGCGCAGTTTCGAAGCGAAGATGTTTGAGCACGGGATACCTTGCACTGTTCGCCCCTCAATAACTCACCGGTTACTTAATTAAAATAGTCTTATTTTAGTTAGTAATCAGGAACTAGCCTGGCCGCGGCTTCTCAAGAGCAAAACAATCAAAAGCCCTGAAAACAATAGACTTACAACCCTGCCGATAAAAAAAGATTTTGGCCGGAACTGGAACTCAACAGTATGTTGCCCTTGCGGAACAAAAACCGCCCGGACCAAATAATTGGCAGCATAAACCTCTGCTTCTTTGCCATCCACCAAAGCCATCCAATCCGGATGATACGCATCCCCTAAAACAAGAAAGCCCGGATGCTCCATCAACACCTTAACATTTACTTGATTAGGGGAATAATGGACAATCTCTGCTTTAGAACCATCTGTGACAGGTGTCTTTTCTAATGCCATTACAATTTCGGGAACAAATTCGTGATCAATAACAACACCATCTGAAAAATTGTATTTAATACTTTTAACCGCATCAACAATGCGCTGCTCCTCTGTTTCAAACAAAACGCGATGCACAACAAACGCCCGTGGCAAAGCATCAGGACGCCTAAAAATCTTCAGTTCCTTTTCATAAAACGGTTTTGGGAAATACGGATGTCTCGAAATCGGCAATAATCGCGGCAACCGTGACGGCGTGGTTGTGTATTTAACATTCAGCAGGTCAAGATACGGCTTTTGGTCGAGCATGAGAGAAAACGGAGTTACCCAAAACGCTGAGCCGCCATAATCTTTTTTGAAATAATCTTCCCTAATGAAATGATTAACAAAAGAAACAAACCGTTTACTCAGCAATCCATGGACAATCCCCAAATCATCGATTTGATACCCTGACGCTGTGTTCGGATACAGCGTCCACATCGTTCCGTAAGCTCGAAATTTTTCCGGATCATTACGCAGTTCTTCAATGTAGGGAACTTGCGGGAAAGAATCAACCCGGTTAACATGCTCTCTGGGAATGTAGAAAAAGATTTCCAACGACATAAGCAGAATTAACAGGCCTGACAAGTATTGAGTTTTTAGAAATCGCTTGTCCCTGGCCCATAAAAATACTTGAAAAACCAGCAAGGCGCCAAGCCCAAAAAGACTCGCCTTAACAGAAAGCGAAAAATGTTCTGCCGCACGATGGTGAAACAAGGAAATCCCACCCAAAAGTAACACGCCACCACTAAAAACCAATCCCTTCAAGAATGCTTTTTCCCCGGATAAAGCCACCCGGATCCCCATTCCCGTCAGGACCGCAAAACAAAAAGCAAAAAGATGCGGAGAATGCAGATAAAAACGGCAATATTTAAAGAAAGGCAAATATCCAATCCAGTTTGTTAACGGAAAATCCAAATACGTCTTTGCAATAATGACAAAAAGCATCCCCGCAAAGAAATAGTTTAATTTTTGCCTCTGCCGACTAAACAGGCTTAATGAAGCTAGTCCCACTGAGAAAATCCCGATGTACCCCCACCATCCCGAAAATACCCGCGTAAAATTCAAAAGCACCGGTTCTTTTTGAAAGAAATGCGGCATGACAATACTAACCAACAGTTCCCAGATCTTTCCCTTATCCGCGATGATTGACCCGATCGATTCGGGATGTGTATGCCAGAATTCCGTTGCCCAATTTTGCAAAAACGGGAACAAAACAATCGCCGAAAGCCCAAGGCCCAAAACATACGCCCCTAAAAACCCGGCGACCGATTTTGCACGATTAACACAGGGACGAGAAAATATCAGCCGAAAACAAAAATACAAAAACCCTAAAGAATGAATTAACAATATGTGCTCCGCATGCCCGGCAAAAAGAGTTAACGCAACCGTGATCGCCGCAAAACAACAACTTTTTAAATGAGGTTTTTTAACCAGCCGCTCCCACGCAAGAAGAAGCAAGGGAGTAAGAATTTCAACATTCGCATACCAGACTTGCAAAAGGACCATCGCGCCACTCAGCATGTAGGTAACAGCTGCCCCGAAAGAAGGAGTTTTCCCATACCGCAGTTCCCGCATAAACCAATACGTAAACAAGCCTGCGAAAAAGAACCGGCTCAACAACAGCAAGTCCCATGCAATAAAATTTGGCAATAAATAAAGGAAGTAATTAAGCGGCCAGAATATGCCGACCTGCATCATACCGACAAGCGGATAACCGGCTCCTTGATGGGGGTTCCAGAGAGGGAGAATCCCTTGTTGAAAAGATTTTCTGATGAATTCTTGAACACCCTCTTCGTAGATTGAAACTTCTGTGGCCTGAACAGGAAAAAAACGAGGGCTGTTTTCTTCCTGGCCGTAGACACCACTAGACAAAGACTGAGGGTTAGCGGTAGAGACTTTTAGAGTTTTTCCTAAAAAAACAATATCATAAAATGAAAAACCCAGGATCAACAGTAAAATGCAGACAACAAATACGTTTTCTTTAAGAAAAGATCTTTTCATATTCCTCTAAAAGAACCGATTTGATTCTGATTTATGCACCCAGGAGGGCTCTTAGAGTAGTTCTGGCAGTTTCCATAACACCCTTTGATTTAGCGCGGAGCTTATCATATTCATTACTGAACACAGTATATTTTTCTTCAAACTTTTTCTGGCTTACATTTTTCTTCTTTTTTGGCTCTTTGATCTCCCGCCATAATAAAGAAAGCATTCTTTCAATTCTCTCTATCTGGTCAATACATGACCTGTAATCCCTGAAAGACTTATTGTCAGACAAGCTTCCCAAAGGAGATATGGATATATTATATCTCCATTTTGTTTCATCATAATCCCAGGACTTGATGAGAAAATTTAGAGTCTGTTCATAAGCAAAATTTCTGTTATTTATTAAAAGATCGCGCAAAACAGATGTTTTGATATTAAGAAACTCGGATCTCGGCCTATGCAGAGGCAAGGACCTTATGCTTTGTGAGATCTCAGGAAACCAGTTTGCCAGAAGTGAATATGTGCCGTAAGTATCTACCATGCTTTTCGCGCTGTACTTGTCCCCTGTTCCAAAATCTCCTATGGCAATATCTGAACTTGTTATTTCAATAAAGCCTCTAAGATTGTCATAGAATTCGACATCCTCATTAACATAATCAATATC
>JAGLHE010000080.1 GCA_023143685.1 Candidatus Omnitrophota bacterium | reverse complement strand
AAAAAGGAACCATTCCTGGAAGACGTGCTGCACGCGGTGAAGAGGGTCTGTGCCCTCGGTTGGCACACGGCAAGCAGGCGGCAAGAGTTGAGGTGAAGGAGAAAGAGTCTTCGTGACGAATGAGCTATCCTATACTCCGGCACTCACCGAACAGCAGGTCGAGTGTCCCCTTCAGGATGAGAGATGGGCGGTACTCCTTCACTACCAGCGTTCGCAGTCCTTGCATTACCTGAGCAGAGGTGAGAACATTCTCCCAGGTGCTTTCAAAGAACCTGTGAGAGCCTTCGCCGAGCCATGCCTTACTGATTGTGAGTTTGTGCGGAATGACAGTAGGGAAACTCACCTCCGAACCGATCCAGTTTGTCTTAGGAATATACTTCCAGCCTGCCCATAGACTTTCTCCCGACATCTGCTCGATCTGTTGTCGCACCGTATCATCGAGTAGGGTTGCATTTTTTATCGCCCCTTCGACGAGCCTTTTACCATACACAGAGCAGTGGAAGCTCCAGTTATCGCCCTTTTGCTGAGGGTCAGGGATATCAGCATAAATCTTGGGAGCGCCGAGTACCTCGCGGCCCTGGATTATAGGGAAAGTATCGTTTTCCCACAGTATAGCAGCGTAGTTCAGCGGCAGAGCGAAGCGGTCTTTCCTCCCGTTGAATACAGCGGACAGGTTCACCCCAACGAGGTTATAGCCATGCCCTCCCATGAAGTCAACGTCCCTGCTTACCTGACAGTAGACTGTCACCGCAGGGTCATCGGCGGGCTCAAATGGTTCCGGCAACAATGCTGCCAGCGCATCTTTGTCGGTCTGGTATAGGATAATGAGCTGTGTGACGCTGCCATAGTGGGCTACGCTCTGGCTCCTCGCTGGGCCAAAGCCTGTTGGCATGCTGTAGCTCTTGTTGGGATCCAAGGTGTACCCCATCGTCGCCTCCTTGTTTCGTTGGCAGGATGTTCTTATAGGTGTGCTATCAGTCTCAACCCGGGATTTCCCATTTCAACTCGCCATGAGGCACTCTTCGTCCTCAAGGCTGTGGTAAGCAATGATACACCTGGAGCGCCAAGTTTGGCAATCCTTCGGTGAACCGTGCTGAAATCGAACCATCGATACCCTGATTAAAAATCAGCTTGTCCGTATTTCCTCTTAATCCCTGCATAAGGCAGATAAATATTCTCCCACGAAATCATACAACCTACAACAGTTTAGCTTTATTCATACCAATTTAACATACTGTATAAAACTACTTTAATTTTTTATATAATATTGCTACTTAAAATTTATAATAAATAATATTCTATGTATCAAGTTTCACTTCAAGCACTTTTTAAGGGATGGATGGGGGAATTAGGTACCGACATATCCCAAAAACTATTTTTAAATTCTAAAGAATATCATTGTTTTAATAATGCTCTAGTTAAGGGAAGCTTAAAAGAGACACAAATAGACCATATTATTGTCTCCAAATATGGTCTATTTGTGGTAGAGACGAAAAATAAAAGTGGTTTGATATTCGGAGGTGCTAAGGAAAGCCATTGGACACAAGTTTTATCCAATAAGAAAGTACGTTTTCAAAACCCCCTACACCAGAACTTTCTGCACACTAAAAGCCTTGCCGATTTTCTTGAAATAGATCACAGTAAGATACACTCCGTAGTTATCTTCTGGGGTGGTAAATTCAAAAATAAAATGCCTCAGAATGTAATAAAGTGGCAGGAATACACAGGATACATTAAAAGCAAGAAGATGATTCTGTTAACAGACGACGAAGTGGACAGAATTTGCAGTCAGCTAAAGAACCTTAAAGATGAGACGTCGTTTCTTAGCGGTATTCGTCATGCAAAGTCACTTCAAGATCGCTACAGTAGTACTAGCATATGTCCTAAGTGTGGAGGAAAACTAGTTGAACGCATTGCTCACAAGGGTCAAAAAGCAGATGTGAAATTCCTAGGATGCAAGAATTTCCCGCGATGTCGCTATACAAAAGAACTCAAATAACGCCAACAGCTTGTCTTTTCGACCATCCCGAGTGCCTTATGATCTTGTTCTTCTTGCCCTATTTTCCGTTTCGTTATCATCGGGATGTTTGTCCAGCCATACGTATAAATACTTAATACCGTTTGTCTTTTATATTTAGATGTGGTGATAAAAATATAGCGTCAAGAGTTATAATATTTCGAGTAGTTACTGAAGGTGGGGGGAATCATGAATACGATAGAGAATACGCAAGAATCAATTGAGAAGTTGTTTAGAAATACTGTGCAGAAAGACCGCAAGATTCATAATGCATATCTATTAGTACATTCTGATAAACTCGGTATACACCTGAATATTGCAGAAGGCTCAACAAATAATATACCTGCTAATGAAAATCAACCATACTATATTGCAAGTGTAGGAAAATTGTTTACATCTGTTCTTGTCGGTGTCTTGGTTGAGCAAGGAAAGCTATCGTACGAAGATACTATAATATCTTATCTTGAAAAAGACCTTTTACAAGACCTGCATATTGTTAAGGGAAAAGATTATACAAACCAAATAAGAATAAGGCATTTGCTTAATCACACGTCGGGAATTCATGACTATTTTGGAGACAAACCAAAGCATACTACACCTATGCTTGAACTGATTGTAAGTGAACCCTCCCATTTCTGGACACCCCAGGAGGTGATTCAGTGGTCCAAAGAACATTTGAATTCCCATTTTCCTCCCGGAAAAGGCTTTCATTATTCTGACACAGGGTATCATATTTTAGGTTTAATTATTGAAAAAACAACTTCTATGCCTTTTCATGCCGCTTTGAAGCAACACATTTTTCAACCTCTTAAGATGGATCATTCTTATCTGGCTCAGTATTCGGAACCCATAGTAAAAAGTGATTATCCTGTTGCCAATATATATGTAGACGATTCCAAGATTGATGTAACACAACATCGAAGTCTTAGCATTGATTACGCTGGTGGGGGAATTGTTTCCACATCTGACGACTTACTGACATTCATGAAAGCACTGGCCAAACACGTGATCATAAGTGAAAACATTTTCGAGAAAATGAAGGATTGGGCTAGATTTTTCCCGGGGATTGACTACGGTTACGGAATTATGAATATCAAAACCATCCCCTTATTTATGCCTAAAAAGTACAATTCATGGGGTAACGCTGGCTCAACCGGATCATTTCTATTCTACCACCCGGAGATGGATGCATATTTGATTGGTAGTTTAAATCACCAAGGCTACCACGTTAAAGGTATAAGGATGATGTTGAAAATCATTAATATACTTTCGAAGTGTGATTGAGTTCAAGTGTGTCACCCACCGTACGAACATCGGGATGTCTGATTTGCTTGTACTAT
>JAGLHE010000008.1 GCA_023143685.1 Candidatus Omnitrophota bacterium | reverse complement strand
TCTTGCTTTAACTGTTTAACCCTTTCAAGAAATCTTTTTGTTGATTCTATTTCCTGCATTTTCCTTTCTTCATTAATTTCCCACGCCCGCGTCCCTTCCCCTACCCCATAGAAAACAATGATATCCTTTTTTTCCACCCAGCCGGCAACCCACTGCAACCGTTCAGACGTCCTTGTCTGCACAACTGAAAGCTCCTTTTTCCCCAGAGAATCAAACAAATGAATTTTAATACACAAATACGTACGCATATCACTGTTGTCTTTATTAACCGATATCCCTAATCGATATTTTCCTTTTGGTGACTTCAGCCTCTTCGGGCCTGTGTCCTTTCCTCCACATCCAACAAAAATAACAACAACCATTAATAATAAAAATTTATTTCTCATCTTAAATCTTCCTCAGCTCTTTTCATAGACAAACGATCCATACTCATCATATAGTTTTCTTTCACCCCAGGTATTGATGAATTTCCTGTGCTGCTTTTTTTCCTGTGGCCATGGCCATAGCCACATTTCCGCCACCGGCTGTCATATCCCCTGCCGTAAAGAAATCCGGCCCTGAAAAATCAGCATCCTCCTCAACTAAAGTGTCCCGGTCATCTTCCTCCGCCCAGATTACTGTATCCGCTGCCATTTGAAAATCCGAATCCGGAACAAGTAAAAGCTGCCAAACCCCAATCCCTTTCGGATCCGCAAAATCCATTCGCATACAATTCAAGCCAGAAACAAAACCGTCTTCTCCCCCCACCAATTCTTGCACATGAACCAATCCCTCAAATTCGACACCTTCCTTTTTGGCCTGTTCCCGCTCCTCAATATGCCCATCTATTTCTTCTTCGGTCTCAGGGAAAACCACTTTAACCTTTCGTCCTAAACGCACACAACTGCGCGCACAATCTAAAGCTATATTGCCTGATCCTACGACAACAATTTCTTTTCCAAGTCTCAGATGTGTTTGCTTTCTAAAAATATTTAAATCCATCAAATTTACCTGCATCAACAACTCGCCTGCATAATATACACCCCCTAAATAGCGACCCGACAAATCGTTTATGTGAGGTCCTCTGCCTCCGACACAAAACAAAACCGCCTCAAATCCCTGTTTTTTCAATTCTTCAACTGTGATAGTTTTGCCAATACTGCAATTCGTTAGAACTTCAATACCTAGCTGCCCAACCATATCAATCTGTGCATCCAAAATCTTGGCCGGCATGCGAAACTCAGGGACACCATATCGCAACGCACCACCCGCAACCGGCATCGCTTCAAAAACAGTGACTCGATAATTCTTTTCAGCTAATTCAACTGCCGCTGTTAATCCTGCCGGACCTGACCCGACAATGGCTACTTTCTTGCCCGTGCGCTTTTGCACAGACCGCAACAATGTCCTTTGCTTCCCACAATCAGCTGCGTATCTTTCTAATGCCCGAATCTTAATAGCCTTACCTTCCTCTGCCAAAATACACGATGCCTCACACGGAGCCGCGCAAACCCGGCCACAAATTGCAGGAAAAGGATTCTGCTTTTTAATCCTCTCTAACGCGGTGTTCGTATCTCCCTCTCGTAAACTTCGAATAAACCCCGGGATATCAATACCCAACGGACACCCTTGCATACAAACCGGACTAGTACATTGCGGACAACTTCGGGCTTTCTCAGAGGAATCCCGCCTCGACAATCCTTTGCTCTCATTAAAATCTCTCGGTGCCTTCCCGGCCCCCTCGAGACTTTCGTCCGAATCTTTTTTTGTTGTTTTTAAAAATCGTGATAACGATTCTAATGGTGTAGGGGCGGTCAAATCATATTTTGCTTCATCTTTTTTGTTTTCAAAAGCACCTATACGCACACTCACCGTTTCAAAATCAACTTTATGCCCGTCAAATTCCGGGCCTTGCTGACAAACCAATACTTCTTGTTTTTTGATTTCTATACGGCATGATCCACATTGGCCTGTGCCACAGCACATCCCGGGGTTAACCTGAACCCGCGTTGAAATCTTTCTTCTTTTCGTAATTTGGCATACGGCCTGCATCATCTCAACAGAACCCGCAGCATAAACTTTCTGGACATCTTCCGTTTCTAAAACTTCCCGCACAACATCTGTGGCCATTCCTCGGCGTTCATAAGAACCGTCATCAGTGGAAATAAAAATTTTATGACAAGCAATACGCATCTGGGCCTCAAGCATCAACGAACTTTTTGTTTTGGCCCCCACAACCCCAATCACCTTATTGCCTTGTTCTTTAAGCGCTCGACAAATCGGCAAAATCTGAGCTGCCCAAATCCCTGTTGCCACACATAACACGACCCCGCTTTTTTCAATCTGAGATGGCTGGCCCAACGGCCCTAAAACAGCGTAAATCTCTTCATTAATAGACATCGCAGCTAACTTACTCGTCACAGATCCGGTTTCCTGAATGATCAGAGCAATTGTTCCACGCCGAGTATCAGATTCAACGACTGCTAACGGAATACTGCGCGCTCCCTCCTCAACAGTTACCATGACAAACTGTCCGGCCTGGACATGTTTAACGATATCAGGCGCACGAACGTCTAAACGCTTAATGTCTTTAGCCAGGATTTGTTTATTGGTTATTTTATACATTGAAGAAAAAACGCTAAACCACGCGAAACGGAAACATTCCGCTAAACTACGCTAAGAAAACGTTTTCCTTTCTTTAAGAGTTGTCTTACCGGAGAAGTATTCACCACATCCTCTTTCGTCAACCAAGCACGACGGGCTATGGCTACCCCATATTTCATAAAGTCTAAATGCTCGATCCTGTGCGCATCCGTATTGATCAAGAATTTAACACCTTGCCGGCGTGCATAATACGTGTTCACAGAATTTAAATCCATCCGAATCGGGAAGGCATTAATCTCTAGAAATGTATTTGAATTCACCGCTGCCTTGCAAACCTCTTTAAAATCAATATCATACGGCTCGCGTTTTCCAAAATGCGTGCCAAAAGGATGGGCAATAGCTGTCACGTATTTGTTTTGGCAAGCCTTCACAAGCCGTTTAGTTAGCTGTCCCCGAGGCTGATTAAACCCACTATGAACCGCAGCAATAACTACATCAAATTCCGCTAATATTTTGTCATTGTAATCTAAATTACCATCCTTGTCTATCTCAACTTCGGTTCCTAACAAGACCTTAAAATTCTTCAGGCGCTTGTTCAGCTGAACAATTTCTTCCTTTTTTTTCATCAAATTCTCAATAGAAAGGCCCTTAGCCACGCCTAAAGATGGTGAATGGTCGCTAATGGCAATATACTCATACCCTCTCTTCTGCGCTGCCCGCACAATCTCTTCAATAGTATTGTGTCCATCCGACCACACGGAATGAACATGCAGGTCTCCTCTAATATCCTTTTCTTCAATAAGTTGCGGGATTTTAGGCGCATTAGCACCAAACAAAACCGCCTCACCTGCATCCTCCCTCAACTCCGGTTCAATATACGGCAAACCGAAAACTTTCAAACACTCTTTTTCAGTTTTTCCCGCAACAAACTTCTCTTTCTTGCCCTTAATTTCAAAAATTCCATATTCATTTACTTTCATCTCTTTTTTAATCGCAAGTTGTCGCAACTTAACATTAAAATTCTTTGAACCCGTAAAATATAACAATGCCGCCCCCCAATTCCGCAAATCCACAACACGCAAATCAACCTGGACATTGTCATTTGTTAAAATTGATGACTTCGTTTCTCCCCGGGCATTAATCTGCTTGACCTGCGGCAAGTGCACAAAGGCGTCCATAACCGCAGCCGGGTCAGTAGCGACAACCAAAACATCAATATCCCTAACCTGCTCCTTTTGACGACGTAAACTTCCTGCCACCTCAATCTTTTTAACTTTCACTTGTTTTTTTAACGCGGCAATCAATTCTTGCGCAACGCCTGATGCCTGGGCAAGTGTCATATATTGTTGTCCTGCCGTGACGACATGAATCCCTTGTAAAATCTTCTCAACCGTTTTTTCTTTAATCCCCGGAAGTCCAAACAATTTTCCTGATTCAGCCGCTTGCTGCAAATCATCCACACTCTTAATCTTAAGCTGATCATAAAAAAGCTTAGCCTTTTTAGGGCCAACAGACGGGACGCCAATAACACCCAGGATGCTTTCAGGGACTTGCTGGATCAACTTTTGGTAGGCAGACATCTTGCCTGTATCCAGATACTCAATGATTTTCTCTTGGAAGGCTTTCCCGATTCCGGGAATTTCATGCAGGCGGTTTTCATCCCTGAAGACAGCAATATCTTCAACAAGGGTTTCAATATTCTCAGCAGCGTTAAAGTAGGCACGGATTTTAAAAACATTCTCTCCTTGAATCTCAAGCAGAGTACCCATATGGCGGAAAATTTCTGCAATTTGTTTATTTTGCATTATTCACGTTCAGCCCATTCCTGCGTCCAGAAATTCTTTTTCCTCAAACCCCGGCGCTCAACAATATCTTTGATTAAATCTGCGAGATGCTTTTTCTCGCCGGTTAGAGCAGCCACATATCGCTCTAAAATTGATTGGCGTACATGGACTTCGAGGTTATTCCCTACTTTCCTTATTTTCTCAATTTTTTCTAAAGGGATGTACGTCGTCGCAATGTCACCCTCCGGTCCACGCAGATACAATTTATGTTCACTTAAGATAATCTGTCCCTTAATACGTTTTGTACCTTCGATATATTCACCATCACCGTAGGAAAACAACATATGTCTGCGCTCATCTTTGTTTAATTTTTTTTCTTTCCTGGCCTGTGACACGCCTTTGAGGCACCGGCCACTTACCGCGAATCACGACCTTATTCCATTTCCCAATAAATAAACGTTTCTAAAATTTCGTCCCCAAAAACGACACGAGACGCAAGGCCCTTCAATGCCCGAATCGCTTTCAATAACGGTTTCGCAAAATCATTAAGTAAAACGGACTGTGCCTCTGGTGTTAGTTTTTGAGCTTCTTCATAATCACGAATTATCGCTTCGAGTTCTTTCTTCTTTTCTCTCTCTTGTCCCAAACTCTCCTCCGCAATAAAAGCCTCTCGCTCAAGTTCAGCAATTTGTTCATCCATCGCATTTACTTGTTGCGCCTTTGTATCTAATGCCCTTTTCTGTTGAATAAACTCCTCCCGATCTCTTTTTAAAGAGTTTAATTTTGGCTCCATTCGTTCCATAATTTTACGGATATCTGCTAACCGCTGCCGGCTTTCTTGCGCTAAAACTTTTGTCTCATCTTTATCAATAGTAACGAGCCGGGCCTCTTCTTCTTTAAACGGCTTAAGACGATTTTCGACAGTCTCAATAAACTTGTCTTTCTTTACAATCATCGCTACTATCCCCTCAATCTGATCGGGATCTAATTCAACGGATTTCTTCTCAATCTTTTTGTCCTTGATTTCTTCTTTAAGCTTTACTATGGATGCTTCCCTCTCATCGATATCAGCCAGCACATCAACTAAACGCTGCATGCTCCCTTTTTTAAACGCTGCCTGTTGCGCAAACCGCGTACTCGCCCATTGATCGGACCAATCAAGTAATTTTTCTGCTAAATCCACAGAACGTTCAACATCCACAAAAAAAGTTGCGTTGCTTCTCTGTGTTAATCCAAAATTGATCTTTTGAAAATTGACATTAGCTGATAACGACTTTGACGAATCACGACTAACATCCATCGCTTCTTTCAAACGATTACGGTTCGTCGTTACAACCAAATATCCATTAATAAAACTATATGCCGGCTGAAAATTTGGCGATAAAGGAATCGTCGTATACTTAATCGTTGCCCCTTGATACGTTTCTGTTTCCTGACGCATAAATGGCAGCTGACCGATCAGGGTATCAACAATGTGGCTCGCCTTTTGTTTCTCTTTGGCTTCAATAATGAACACAATTTCCGGAATAGGGAAAAACCCCTGAAAATCAAATCCAGCAAGATATCCCCCGATTTCATCACCTAAAGCAGGCAAGATATCTTTCTCCACACTTAATCCTAAAGCCTCTTCCATCCCCATTATTATATCAGGACCGCCCCCTGCTTCTTGAGAGACTTGTTGCAGCTGCTTTTTGACTTGCTCCCAATAATAATCCAGATCATAACAAGCGCTCCACTGATAAACGAGAGCCTCTTTTGTGGTAAACTGTAATGTCTTATTTTCCTGTGACTGGCAAGCATAAAGAGGTTGGATGTCTGGGTGTAACTCGGCCTTACTAAAATGCAAATCAATTTTCTTCTTTGAAACACGGTCAAAGAGCACTGAAACGCCTATCTCACGAAAACCTTCCATTTGCTTAAAATTTTCTTCCAGCTGTTTCTTGACAAGCTCTGAATCTGCTTGCTCTTGGGCCGCAAATTCTAAAATTTTGGCTTTTGCCGCCTTCACGAATAAATCAAAGTTTATATACCCGAAAATATCCGCGCCCTCCGTAGCAGAACTTCCTGCCCTCAGATAATGTTCATCTCCAGACAAGGCTGGTTTTGTTTTATCCAGAACCTCTAAACAACGTCGAGCGGCTAAGTCTCCTACGCCAAAAATCAAAAGGTCCTTAATGCGTACATACCCTATGCTAACAGTTCCATCATTGGTGGTAATTACGTGAATTGTATGTTTTTTAAATGGGACATCGTGCACCGAAATATCTTTATTGACATAGCTAAACACCCCGGAGAACAACTCAGCAAATTGCACTTCTTTTCCAACACGTGTCACAAAAAAAACATTTTTAAAAACCTCATCGAGATTATCTAACCTAATATCTTGCAAATTAAATGGATAAAATGCCATCGCCACTTCTTTCCCCAAAAACTTATTAAACACCTCAATCACCTCAGGTGACGAAAAACGCTTTTCAAAATCTTCATAAAATGCACTCACCTCTTGAGGTGCGTCTAACGCTTCTAACGCTTTCTTGTAGTCAATCGCCCGAACACCTTGCCAAAACTTTGTTTGCCTGAATTTCTCCATTATTGTTTGCATATCACTACCACTAACATATACCAGCGGCCCTGCCGGCAAAATCTCTTCAACCACAACAGGCTTTTGAGTCACCTCTACATACACATACACCCCTGCGGCCAAAACACAAATAACCAAAAGAAGAGCTAAAATTTTTTTCATAATATTCCTTTCGTTTAAACTATCCCAAACAACCTTCGGGCATTATTATTTAAAATATCAACTGCTTTTTCTGAATCCATGCCTTTTAATCCAGCGTAAAGCGATAAAGTCTTCAAGACATCTTTAGGCTGAGATTTAAAACCACCCTCTCCATCCTCAGTCTTGTAGTAAACAGGAGAATCGGTTTCAATCAGTGTCTGCTCAATAGGTGCGTGTCGGATAGCGTCTTGCGCCTGAGGGCTACACGCTAAACTTGGCGTAGCTGAAACAAAATATCCAGCTGCCAGAATTTTATCCAACACATCAACAGGACCGCTGTACCAATGAAAAACAGCCTTTGTTATTCCTAAAGTCTTCGTTGTATCAAAGCATTCCTGCCAACACCCTCGGGAATGAATAATCACAGGCAAATCATGCTCTCGCGCGATTTCAAGCTGCCTTTGAAAAACATTCCGTTGTTCATCCTTTTTTTCTTTATCCTTACGCACCCATTTGTACCAAAAATCGAGCCCTATCTCTCCGATAGCTAAGGCTTCTTCTATATTCTGTTGAATAAAATCTATTGTCTGGTCGATCTCTGCTGTCTTAATATCGCCGGGATGAATCCCTAACCCAACATAAATTTTAGGGGCAATTATCCTTTTTTTTATCTCCAGAAGTTTTTGATTCGCTGTTAAATCAACTCCCGGCGCCATAATCGCGGACACACCTGCCTGATACGCTGCATCTAACGCGTCTTCAAGATTATCAAGATGATCCAAATGTGCGTGGCTGTCAATGATATCCATAATATCCAAATAGCTTTCGCGTTTTTTCGCGTAATGTTTAGCGTAGTTTAGCGATATTTATTTACTATCCAACACAAACGTCACCGGGCCATCGTTTACAAGCGAAACATCCATCATTGCACGGAACTCACCAGTGGCAACTTTGAAATCTTGTTGCGATAATTTCTCAACAAAAAGTTCATACAAACGCTCAGCTTCCTTAGGCTCAGCTGCCTTATCAAACGATGGGCGTCGGCCTTTCATACAATCACCAAGCAATGTAAACTGAGACACCACCAAGAACTCAGCCTTAACATCTTTAGCTGAACGATTCATTTTGCCATTTTCATCTTCAAAAATTCGCAGTTCTATTATCTTGCGGATCAAATAGTCAACATCTTCTTCCGCATCGCCTTTAGCAACACCCAGGAAAATCAACATCCCCTGTCCGGCCCGGCCGACTTCCTTCTGTCCGACCTTCACATGTGCTTCACTAACACGCTGCAAGACAATCTTCATGATTATTTCGATTAAACAGTTGATAAATATTAATATTTCTAAAAATATATATTATAAGATTATAAAATTTTTCACCATAACGGTCAACCGAAAACCCCGCAATATTATACCCAGATATTCTAATCTATATTAATACACCCTATAATCGTGCTGTCATCTGGCCGGCAAGATACCCTGTTGAAAAGGCAGCCTGCAGATTAAAACCTCCGGTATCTCCATCAACATCAACCATCTCCCCAACAACAAATAAATTTTTTACAACACGAGAGGCCATTGTCTTCGGGTCAACATCTTTCAACGATATGCCCCCGCGGGTAACCATGGCAAACTCAATTCCACGGGGACGGGTAATTTCCAAAGGCAAACCTTTGAGCAAAGAGGCAAGCTTTCTTCGTTCCTGCTGCGTAACCTGGCTCCCCCTCTTATTTTCATCAATTTTTACAAGTTTCAAAAAAATGTCCACAAGTCGTAGGGGCAAAAAAGATTTCAAAAGATTCTTAATGTTCTTTTTTGGAGCCGCCTTAAATTCTTTGAGGATACGCTTCTCCAACTGGCCCTCAGACAGCCCTGGCTTCAAATCAATCTCCAGCCCAACTTTTTTCCCTTTTTCCAGCCAATCAACTACCTGGCCACTTAAAGATATCACTAACGGGCCTGACACCCCAAAACGGGTAAAAAGCAATTCACCAACATCAGAAACGATCTGTTTTTTTTCAGAACAAAACCGAATCCGGATATTTTTAAGAGTCACCCCTGATAATTGTTTTGGAAATTTCTGCTTTGTCTCAAACGGCACAAGCCCCGGACGCAAAGAAACAATCCGGTGCCCACACTTTTCAGAAATAGTGATGCCTTCTCCTGTAGATCCGGTATGCGGATAAGAAATTCCGCCTGTTGCCAAAATCAACCGGTCGCACAAAACCTCATCCCCGTCGGACAAGATAACACCCTGAACTCTTCCTCCTTTAACAACAATATCTTTAACCTGCTTCTTAAACATCACCCGGGCCTTCGTTTTTTCAAGCTCTTTTTGTAAAACATCCAGAACACTTTCGGCTTTGTCTGTCACAGGAAAAACACGCTCTTGACGCTCAACCTTGAGAAACAACCCCCTCTTTTCAAAAAACCTCATAAGATCCTTATTAAAAAAAACCTTAAAAGCATCCCGCAAAAACTGCCCGCTCTTCTTTGAAAAACGAGACATAAAGGCATCTAAATCACAGTCATTCGTTAAATTGCATCGCCCTTTTCCTGTTAAAAGAAGCTTACGGCCCAATGACGTGTTCTTCTCGATCAACGTAACGTCCTGGTTAAGCTGTCCGGCCCGGATCGCGGCCATCATCCCTGCAGGCCCACCGCCTACAATAATTATCTTTTTTTTATTCATCTTCAGTCTAAAGAAAAACCCGACAGCTAAAACGCTATCGGGTTTTTCTCTTTATCCCTCTTCGTTAATTTTCATATTACTTTTTTTAACGCTTGTTCAATATCATCGATAATATCATCAATATGCTCAATTCCAATTGATAAACGAATAAAATCCGGGGTTACCCCTGTAGCCAATCTCTCTTCTTCCTTGAGCTGTGAATGCGTTGTGCTCGCCGGATGAATAGCAAGCGTCTTGGCATCACCAATATTGGCTAAATGAGAAATGAGCTGTAAAGAATTAATAAACTTCTTGCCAGCTTCCATCCCGCCTTTAATCCCAAACCCAATAATAGCACCTGCCCCGCCAGGCAAATACTTGTCCGCCTTTTCTTTTTCCGGGCTGGAATCCAGGCCTGGATAATTCACCCATTCAACCGCTTCATGCTTTTCCAGATACCGGGCCACTTTTATTGCATTTTCCGTATGCCGCGGCATACGCAAGTGCAGCGTCTCTAAACCCTGCAAAAACAAGAACGCGTTAAACGGCGACATCGCAGCACCCGTCGGACGAAGCATGGTTAAGCGCGCCTTAACAATATAGGCAATATTTCCACGCGAGGCTAAAGCCTCCACAAAATTCATATCATGATAACTCGGGTCAGGATCCGCGATCACAGGAAAATTCCCATTCGTCCAATCGAAATTGCCTGAATCCACAATCACTCCGCCGATCGAGGTCCCATGTCCTCCAATAAATTTGGTTGCGGAATACACAACAATATCCGCCCCATGATCAAACACCTTAACCAGATAAGGTGTTGCGGTATTATCAACAATTAACGGGATCCCGTGACGATGCGCGATATCAGCCAGCGCCTGAATATCTGTAACATTTAATTTGGGATTACCGATTGTTTCCGCATAAAGGGCTTTGGTCTTCGGCGTAATCGCTTTTTCAAACCCTGCCAAATCATCTGATTTAACAAACTTCACATTTACACCCATACGCTTAAACGTATGATTAAATAATGAATACGTTCCGCCGTATAAATTATCCGCTGAGACAATCTCCTCGCCATTACGGGTAATGGTCAGAATAGCGTACATAATCGCTGACATTCCGCTTGCTGTTGCCAAGGCCCCGACACCACCCTCTAACGCTGCCATACGTTTTTCAAAAACATCGGTCGTCGGGTTCATCAGGCGGGTATAAATATTGCCAAATTCTTTAAGGCTGAAAAGATCCTCGGCGTGTTCGGTATCACGAAACAGATATGAGGTTGTTTGATAAATAGGTACCGCACGCGCGCCTGTCACAGGATCTGCTTCTTGCCCGCCGTGCAAGGCGAGTGTCTCGACTTTCAGTTTCTTATCTATCTTTGACATAATAAACTCCTCTTTTCTGACATCACCTTATGTCTTCCGTCCTCTCTTTTCCGTTCTCTGTCTTCTGTTTTCTGATCTCACACTTCCTTCACACTAAACCCTATTTCTGCTTCTGCCACAAGTTTCTCACCGACAAAAGCCTTAGTCTTTAAAAACCCGACCTTTGGCAACAACTTAATTGTAGTAACTTCTATCTTTAACTGGTCCCCGGGGATAACCGGCGCAAAAAACTTTACAGTTGTTTTCGCTAAATAATAAATCAAATTTTTTCCCTGCAAATTTTTGCTGTAATAAAAATAAATACATCCCGCCTGGGCCATAGCCTCAACGATCAGAACACCGGGCATAACTTTTTCTTCCGGGAAATGCCCGACAAAAAAACCTTCATTGACCGAAACATTTTTAAGTGCGGTCAACTTTTGGTTAGGTTGAATATCAATCACCCTGTCAATCATCAAAAAAGGGAAACGATGAGGGATGATCTCCTGAATTTCTTTAATACCCAGTTCCATATCAACTATCCTTTCCATGGCTTCGCTGCACGCACAAAATGTACCGTGCAACGCGTTATTCTACTTTTCGTAAAACGATACACGTATTGCTGCCGCTGGGGCTAAAATTTATAACAAGAACTGTTTTTATATCCGCCTTGCGAGACTGATTCGGCACATAATCCAGATCACAATCCGGATCCGGCTCCTGATAATTTACCGTCGGAGGGATAAACCCTTCATTGATCGCGCCCAATCCTGCTGCCATATTAAACGCCCCTGAAACGCTATAACATTCTCCGACCATCGACTTAACAGCGCTCACCGGAACCTTACGGCTATAGTCCCCGAAAATTTCTTTAATTGCCTCGGTTTCAATTTTGTCAGCTGCTTGCGTTGAATTGGCATCAGAACAAATATAGTCAATGTCTTGCGGCTTAAGCCCGGCATTATCCAATGCCTCTTTCATGGCCTTTTTAATCCCGATACCTCGGGGGTTATATTTGCTTAAACGATAAGGGTCAAAACTGTATCCAAACGAAAGAACCTCTGCTAACATCGGCGCGTTCCTCGACCTGGCATGGTCATACTCTTCCATGGCCATCAAACACGCACCCTCTCCCAAAGTCACACCATTACGCCTTTTATCAAAAGGGCAATTTACAAAGGATTCGTCTTCTTTAGATCCAGAGAGAAATTTCAACGTATGAAATCCCAAGAAAGTTTGTATGCACATCTCTTCAACCCCTCCGGTAAAAACAACCTTTGCGCGATCCCACTGAATAAAATCATAGGCATATTGCATCGCATCTAAACTTGCAGTAAACCCTGTGGATATGGTTGAATTAAATGCCTGAATATTATTCCAAATCGAGACTTGGCTGGCAGGAGAGTTAATTACAGTATTCGGGAACAACGCTGGATTAACATAACGAGGACCTTCTCTTAAGGTGACTTCATCAAATTCAACAATACTCTTAATGCTTCCTAACGTTGTACCGACAGAAACGCCAACCTCTTCAGTATTCTCATCTGTAATCTCAAACTGGCTATCCGCGACAGCCAGCTTTGAGGCCGCGACCAAAAGCCTTGTGCTACGGTCAAGGTTTCTTAAACCCTTGGGGCCGAAATAGTCTTTCGCATTAAAGTCACTGATTTCCCCAGCTTGATTAACACGAAATTGTGCGGGGTCAAACAGCGTAATAGGCTTATAGCCAACTTTTCCATCTTTCAAGGACTGCCAAAACTCCTGACGTCCTTTCCCATTGCTGGTCAAAATACCTAACCCTGTTATAACAACACGTTTACTCATAAAAGGCATTGTATTATAAATCAGGTCTTACAACCAGAAAAATCTGAAAAAGACCTGATTCCCGTGAGGGCTACCAACAATTCACCCAAAACGGCAATCATACTTTATAAATAAGATCCGTCCCTTTTCGTTACTTGTCACTATAGGTGTACACATTATCCCGTTGCGCACCGTCCAGAAGGTATTTGGCGAGGATGTCGGTCTCGATATTAAGCCGCATATCTTCTTGCATCTTCCCAAAGGTCGTCACTTCCAATGTGTGGGGAATCAAATAAACAGAAAAATCTGTCTTGCGCACCTCTCCAATCGTCAAACTCACCCCGTCGATCGCCACAGATCCTTTAGGTGCAATGTATCGCATCAGGCTTTTCTTAAGCCCGACACGAAACTCAACGTAATTCGGTAATGTGACAATTTTTTTAAGAACCCCCATCCCATCCACGTGCCCAGAAACAAAGTGCCCGCCAAGACGGCTATTGACTTTAAGCGCGCGCTCCAGGTTAACCTCCTGCTTGGCCTTTGCATCGCCAAACGTTGTGGCATCCAGAGTTTCTTTCATCAAATCAAAAGTCATAATATTCTTAATCACAGAAGTCGCTGTTAAACAAACTCCATTGATCGCGATACTATCCCCGATCTTTGTCCCGCGGCAGACTTTTTTTGCCTGCAAAGAAAGCGTGTAAAGATTTTGTTTTTTCTTAATTGATTGAATAATTCCTTTTTCTTCAACAATTCCTGAAAACATTTTTACGTCCTTTTGTTAAGAAAAAGGGGTCAAGTCTTGTTTTGTTGACTTCGACAAGAAAAGAGTTGATCTTACTTGTCGAAGTCAACAAAACAAGACTTGACCCCTTTCACATATGTATACTTCACATATCCCTCAATCAAAACATCCTGGGATATTTGTTTTATCTGAATATCTTTTAACCCAACACATTGCCCTACGATTTCCGGCGACAAACCATCCACGGAAACACGCGCCTGCGCATCACCGACGATCTTAGGAGCAATAAACGTAAACATTTTATCGACAACTTTTTCCTTAAGGGCAGACCCGATCACCTGGCCTCCTCCCTCAATCAAAACCGAAGATATTTTCTTTTTCGCCAACTCCTCCATAAGCCATTTCATATGGACTCTACCCTCTTTCAGAGGGCAAACAATAACCTGAACACCTTGCCGCCGCATGCGATCGATCTTTTTGGCATTTGCTTTCCTGGTTGTCGCAATAATACAATCTGACGGATCAACCTGCTGAAACAACCGCGCGTTCGATGATACACAAAGCGAAGAATCCAAAACAATTTTTTTCAACTTCTTTGACACTCGCGACGCATTCAACCGGGGATTATCTTTTAAAACCGTTTGAATGCCAACAAGGATCGCATCAAAATCTCCGCGAAGTTTATGCCCATACTCCCTGGATTTTTTTGAAGTAATCCATTGAGAATGGCCTGTTCGCGTCGCGATCTTCCCGTCCAGGGTTTGAGCTGTCTTGACAACAACAAACGGCATATTTTGCGTGATATATTTTATAAATACCTCATTGAACTTTTTGAGCTCCTGGCCCAAGAGTCCGCAGGTAACTTCAATCCCGGACCTTCTTAACCTGGCAATAGATTTGCCGGCTGTTAAAGGGTTTGGATCTTTCATCCCGACAACAACACGCTTCACGCCACTTTCAACAACCGCACCCACACAAGGAGGTGTCCGGCCGAAATGAAAACATGGTTCAAGGGTCACATAAAGAGTCGCGCCGCAAGCCTTTTTGCCAGCCTTTTTTAACGCTTCAATCTCAGCATGCGCGCCACCACACCGACGGTGCCACCCCTCTGAAACAACACTATTACCCTTAACCAGGACAGCGCCGACCATCGGATTCGGAGAGGCCTTGCCTTTCCCCTTCGCCGCTAAGCCATACGCCAATTTCATGTACTCTAAATCAGTCATAATTCCAAGTAAAATAAGCTCGCTTGATACTTTTGATTGCTCGCAACTATTTTATGGCCGTGTAGGAATTTCG